>JBDTIW010000281.1:0-2596 GCA_039936215.1 Caulobacteraceae bacterium
GTGGACGGCGCCCTGGTCACCCAGGATAAGGTTCTGACCGATCGGGCCAGGGCGGCGGCCAAGGCCTTGCGCGAGGCTGGAATCGCCCTGGCCATCACCAGCGGCCGGCCGCCGCGCGGCATGAAAATGCTGATCGAACCGCTGGCCTTGGAGACCCCCGTCGCCGGCTTCAACGGCGGGGTGCTGGTGAGGCCGGATATGAGCGTCATCGAGAGTTACACCCTCGATCCCGCCGCCACCAAGAAGGCGTTGAAGCTGATCCTGGACAAGGGCCTCGACGCCTGGGTCTATACCCCCGACGAGTGGCTGATCCGCGACAAGGGCGCGCCGCATGTGACGCGGGAGGCCTGGACGGTGAAGTTCGAGGCGCGGGTGGTAAAGGACTTTGGCGAGAAGGACCTGGCCAAGGTGGTGAAGATTGTCGGCGTTTCCGACGACCTCGCCCTGGTGGCCGACTGCGAAGCGGCGGCCCAGAAGGCGCTCGGCGATACCGCCAGCGCGGCGCGCTCCCAGCCCTACTACGTGGATATCACTCATCCCCTGGCCAATAAGGGCGCGGTGGTGGCGACCCTGGCGGGGATCATGAAGATCGAGCCGGCCCAGATCGCCACCATCGGCGATCAGCCCAACGACGTGCTGATGTTCGTCAAGAGCGGCTTTTCCATCGCCATGGGCAATGCCAGCGACGCGGTGAAGGCCAAGGCCAGCGCCGTCACCGCGAGCAACGAGGACGAGGGCTTCGCCAAGGCCATGGAGCGGTTCATTCTGCCGCTCGCCTCGAAGGGGTAATGCCATGACACCGCGGGTTCGCGAAATCCTGAGTTGGTACGGCGCCGACAATCCCGGCACGCTCGCCAACCTGGCGCGGCTGCTGAATCACGGACGACTGGGCGGGACCGGCAAGCTGGTCATCCTGCCGGTGGACCAGGGTTTCGAACACGGCCCGGCCCGATCGTTCGCCCCCAACCCGCCGGCCTACGATCCCCGCTACCATTTCGAGCTGGCCATCGAGGCGGGCTGCAACGCCTATGCCGCCCCGCTCGGCTTCCTCGAGGCGGGGGCCCGCCAGTTCGCCGGCGAGATTCCCCTGATCCTCAAGGCCAACGACGCCGATGTCCTGCGCGACGATCCAGATCCCAATCAAGCGCTCACTGGCGCCGTCAAGGACGCCCTGAGGCTCGGCTGCGCGGCGGTGGGCTTCACCATCTATCCCGGCTCGGCGCACGAACTGGAAATGTACGGCCAGCTTCGCGCCTGCGCCCAGGAGGCCAAGGAGGCTGGCCTGGCCGTGGTGGTGTGGTCCTATCCGCGCGGGTCGGCCCTCGGCAAGGCCGGCGAGACCGCCATCGACGTGGTCGGCTACGGAGCCCAGATCGCCGCCCAGCTCGGCGCCCACGTCATCAAGGTCAAACTCCCCACCGATCACATCGAGCAGGACGCGGCTCGCAAGGTTTTCGAAGATTGCGAGATTCCCATCGCCACTCAGGCGCAGCGGGTGCGCCATATCGTCGAATGCGCCTTCGCCGGCCGGCGCATCGTCATCTTTTCCGGCGGGGCGACGGTCGCCGACGAGCAGGTCTTCCTGGAGGAGATCCGCGCCATCCACCAGGGCGGCGGCTTCGGCTCGATCATCGGCCGCAACTCCTTCCAGCGACCCAAGGCGGCGGCCTTGCAAATGCTGGGCGCGGTGATGGACATCTACGAGGGCGGAACGGACTGAGTCGAGGATCAGGGGCGGGGGCGCGCGTGCCGAAAAGCCAAAGACTCGAAGACTACGCGCTGATCGGCGACTGCGAGACCGCCGCCCTGGTGGGCCTGGACGGGTCGATCGACTGGCTGTGCTGGCCGAGGTTCGACGCGCCGGCCTGTTTCGCGGCCCTGCTGGGCGAGACCGGCAACGGCCGCTGGCGGATTGCGCCGGATGAAGGGGGCGTCTGCACGACGCGGTCCTACTTGGTCGATAGCCTGATCCTAGAAACCCGTTTCGAGACCTCCGCCGGCGTGGTGACCCTGACCGATTTCATGCCCCCGCGCGGCGAGGCCTGCAATCTCGTGCGCAGGGTGGTCGGCGAGCGCGGGGCCGTCGCCCTGCGTATGGAACTCATCGTGCGGTTCGGCTACGGCGCAACGCTGCCCTGGGTCAGCCGCTTGGACGACGACGCCGTTCGCTTCGTCGCCGGTCCCGACATGGCGGTGCTTCGAACGGCGGTCGCGGTGCGGGGCGAGGATATGAAAACGGTGGCCGACTTCACCGTGAAGGCTGGCGAGATCGCCGACTTCGTGCTCTCCCATGGCCCGTCGTGGCTCGCGCCGCCGCCCGCCATCGACGCCGCCCGGGCCCTGACCGACACGCGGGCGTTTTGGGCCGACTGGATCGCCGCCGGCGCGGCCAAGGGGCGCTGTCCGCCGCTCGCCCGCCGCTCCCTGATCACCCTCAAGGCCCTGACCTACGCCCCGACCGGCGGGGTGGTCGCCGCCCCCACCACGTCCTTGCCGGAGAAGCTGGGCGGGGTGCGCAACTGGGACTACCGCTATTGCTGGGTGCGCGACGCCAGCCTCACCCTGCGCGCCCTGATGAGCGCCGGACATTTCGACG
>JBDTIW010000282.1:0-2835 GCA_039936215.1 Caulobacteraceae bacterium
ATCTCATTGACCCCCCGGCCCAGGCGGGTGAGTTCCGCCGGACCTTCCTCGCGAACCTGGGCCCCATAGTCCCCCGAGCCGATGCGCAGGAAGGCGGCGGAAAAATCTGCCAGGGGTCTGAGCGCCCCCCCCACGGTCAGCCACACCACGGCCGAGCCGATGGTCAGGGAGGCGGCCAGCACCACGGCCAGATCGACGAACTCGGTCCATAGGGCGCCGACGTCATTGGCGGACACCGGCGTCAGGACGACCTCGCCATAGCCCGCCACCGGCACGGCGATGCGCGCGATCGGCGCCGGCGTGTGCAGCAGTTCGCCAAACCAGGCGGGGGCGGTCGTGGCTGGCGTGGGGCGGGAGGCGAGCCGCGCCGTCCCGCCGGTGTCCACCAGAGCGGCGTTCAGGTGGCGGTTACCGTCGAAGGTGGCGACGAGCTGACGAAGGTCGCGGGCCGGATGATCGGACCTGGGCAGATCCTCGAAGGCGCTGGCCACCGTCTGGCGTCCGCCGGTCAGGGCGGCGGCAAGCTCCTCCTGCAAGGCGCTCCTGGCCTGCCATCCGGCTGCGGCAAGCCCCGCCATGGAGCCCAGCAGCAACACCAAGGCGATGGCGACGACGACCCGAACCCGCAACGACATGCGCGGGTCATAGCGCCAAGCTCCGCCTAGATCATCCCCTATCCATGCGGCGGCTGCCCCCACTTTTCGGGCGCGCCCGTGTCGGCTATGCGCGGCTTCGTGTGCGTTCGTCACCGCGAGAGCGTCGTTGGTCACCGCAAAGTGCGCGTTTGCCACCGCGAATCACCGCAAAGTGCACAAAATGCATCGCCGCGATGCACCCACCGCCATCCGAAATTTCCTTATTTCTCTTTTTCTTGGATCGCGATTTTGCATATTGACATATTCACCAAAAGATTGCAATATGCATTTTCAACGAAGGCGGCGGACAAAGGTGTCGGAGGTGGCAGGACCGATGCGGCAGGCGTTCTCCCCACAGGGACTGGCGCGCGCGCGTCTCGCATCTTCCCGCGGGCGAAGGAGGGGCGATGGAATTGCGGCGCCCTTGATCCTCCCCTCCTCTTTTCCAAGCCCACCCGAGAGTTTTGAGGCGCGGGCGCCGGGGTGTGGAGGGTGAGGCACGGACCTTTTCGCGTCCGATCATTTGATCATCACCCAGGCCGGCCTGAGCCACGGAAAGGCGATGAGTCCGACCACCGCCGCGCCGGCGATCAGGATCGGATTGGCGATGCGAAAACGGAACAGCAACCCCAAGGCGACGACCGCGATCAGGCCGGTCAGGGCATCGCCGATGGCGACCTTGGCCAGAAGAACCGAGGCGCCACCGATCGTGCCGATGGCCGCGCCATAGGTTCCCTTGATGAAGCCCTGTACGTTGGGATTGTTTCGATGCCTCTGGAGCAGCGGCGCGACCAGAAGCACCAGGACGAACGAGGGCAGGAAGATCGCGATGGTCGAAGCGAGCGAGCCCCAGAACCCGGCGACCAGAAATCCCACGAAGGTCGCGGTGATCACCACCGGTCCTGGGCTCATCATGCCGATGGCCACGGCGATGAGGAAGTCGCGCGGCGAGAGCCAGCCGTTTTCCTGAACCAGCCCCTTTTCCAGGAAAGGCACGATGACCAGGCCGCTCCCGAAGGTCAGGCTGCTGGCCTTCAGGAAGAACAGGATCAGCTTGCCGAAAACGGAGGGCCCTGCGGCGTGGGCGGCCGAGGCGACGCCGGCGGGCGCGACGAGCCCTCCGATCGCCAGGGCCTGAGGCGGGCGTCGCCGAAACAGCGTGCCATAGTATGCCACGCCCACGGCGCCGGCGCAGAGGAACAGGACGGCGACCTCCGCCTTGAACACCACGGTCACCAGAAACGCCGCGGTCGCGATCGCCCATTGCTGCCAATGCTCCATGCCGAGCCTGGAAAGGCGCCAGCACGAGTGCAGGATGAGGGCGATGACGACGGGGCTTACCCCATAGAACAACGCGGTCATCCACGGCAGGCCACCGAAGTGGACGTAGAGCGCCCCCAGCGCCGCGACCATCAGGAAATTGGGCAGGATGAACGCCCAGCCTCCCGCCCAGGCGCCCCAGAATCCGCCCCGCATGTATGAGACGAAGATGCCGACCTGGATGGCCAACGGCCCCGGCAGCGATTGGCTGGCCGCGATTGCCTCGCGCATCTCCGCCTTGGTCAGCCATCCCTTCGCCTCGACCAGTTCGCGCTCCATCAGCCCGCACAGGGCGACCGGACCGCCGAAGCGCAGGGCGCCCAGGCGAAGGAAATAACGGACGATGTCGCCCAGCGGGACGCGGCGGCGTGGATCCGGTGAAGGGGTTTCTTGGAGGATAGGGGAGTTTTCCAACGTACGCGCTCCGAAAAACCCTCAAGGGTTCGGAGCGGGTCTTGGATGGCGCGCCATCTCACCGGGCGCCCGCGTGAGCCCGATCCGTCCTTTCTACGACCCGCCGCCACGGGCGCGCAAGGGGCGCGGGCGCGGGTCGGTACGGCTATGTTTCACGGCGCCGTCAGTTCGCCGACCAGGGCCTCCTGGCCGTAGACGGTGCGCAACGCCTCGGTAGCCGCGGCGGTGGAGACCGAAACGCCGCGGTTCACCGCGTCGTCGAAGGCGAAGGCGCCGCCCAGGGAGAGGATGTTGCCGTCGAAGACGGCCCCGATCACCTCGGCCTTGGCATTGACGATCGGCGAGCCGGAATTGCCGCCGACGATGTCGTTGTCGCTTGTGAAGTCGAAGATCGTCGCGTCATTCAGCTTGCCGCGCGCCGCCAGCCATTTGGGGGCCAGTTCGAACGGCGCCTTGCCGGTGGCGC
>JBDTIW010000283.1:0-12889 GCA_039936215.1 Caulobacteraceae bacterium
CCGCCGTCAACCAGCTCTCCGGCTGGAGCGCGGCGGAGGGCCGCGACGCCATCGCCAAGACCTTCCGCTTCAAGGACTTCAACGCCGCCTTCGGCTGGATGACCCGCGTCGCCCTGGCGGCCGAGAAACTCGACCACCATCCCGAATGGTTCAACGTCTACAACAAGGTCGAGGTCGTGCTGGCCACCCATGACGCCGGCGGGGTGACCGAACTGGACGTGAAGCTGGCCAAGATCATGGACGCCACGAAAGAGGAACATCAATGACCCGAGGTTCGCGCGTGGCCGGCAAGAAGGCCTTTGTCACCGGCGCCGCTCAGGGCCTGGGCGCGGCGGCGGCGCGGCGGCTGGCCGAGGAGGGCGCCAAGGTCGCCCTGGCCGACATCAACCTCGAAGGAGCCAAGACCGTGGCGGCCGAGATCGACGCCGCCTGGGGCGCCGGGACCGCCTTCGCCTTTCCCCTCGATGTCGCCGACGAGGCGCAGTGGATATTCGCCCTGGAGGAGGCCGACGCGGCCATGGGCGGCATCTCGGTGCTGGTCAACAACGCCGGCATCTCGCGCGGCGGCAATATCGAACAGCTATCCCTGGAAGACTGGAAGCTGGTGATGAGTGTCAACGTCGATTCGGTGTTCCTGGGGACCAAGCACGCCCTGAAATACCTGCGCGACAGCCAGCCCGGATCGATCGTCAACATCTCCTCGATCGCCGGCCTGATCGCCGGCCACAACTCGCCGGCCTACAACGCCTCCAAGGCGGCCGTCTGGCTGCTCTCCAAGGGAATCGCCCTGCACTGCGCCAAGCAGGGCCTCAACATCCGCTCCAACTCGGTCCATCCCACCTTCATCGACACCCCCATCCTCGATCCCCTGCGCCAGAGGTTCGGCAAGCAGGAGGCCGAGGCCAAGCTGGCCCGCCAGGTGCCCCTGGGCCGCATCGGCGAGCCGGCCGATATCGCCAATGCCATCCTCTATCTGGCCAGCGACGAGAGCAAGTTCATGACCGGCGCCGAGATGAAGCTCGACGGCGGCATCTCGGCCATGTGAGGGGCAAGCCTATTGGGCGGAAAGGGTCAGGCGATCTGGGTTCGCGGCGCAAGGAGCGTCGGCGGGGCGTGAGGCGCGTACGCCGCGCCCGCCTCTGACTTGACATTTTGAAATACATTCCTACTCTGTTCCCGACACCTGTCCTGCCGCAATTCTCGCTAGGCCTTGAGACCGACACTCGATCAGGCCCGTCCCCATCCGCCGTATTTAACGGTGATTAACGGCGCCTATCCCCTGGGGAGCCGGCATGGCGGCGATGTAGGCGGCGATGAGCGCCACCCCTTCGCGATGGGCCAAGGTGCGGCCAATCTGCGGCATCATCACTCCCACCTCGGTGGAGGCCATGCGGTGCGGCAGGATGGATCGCTCGGGGTGGCCGGGGTCGATGTCGAACAGCAGGCCCGCCGAGCCGCGGCCGGCCGCCACCGGCCGCTTGCCGACTCCGAGCCTGGCCGGGTCGGTCTCTTCGAAGGTCAGATAGAGGCCGCTGTTGCTGGCCAGGCCGGCGCCGTTGTGGCAATGGCCGCAGTTGACATCCAGATAGGCGCGGGCGCGGCCCTCAAGCGGCTGACGCGGATCGTCCCAGCGTGGCGTCCTGGGCGCGGCGGCGGGATCGGGCGCGCCGGTCAGCAGGCCAAGGCGAGTCCAGCGGACAAGCTGGTTCTCCGAGCCCTTGGCGTAGGGATAGGCGCCGTTGAGGTTGCGCGCCTTGGGTCCCAGGGGAACGATCTGGCCCCCCTGGCCGTGACATTCCTTGCACTGATTGACATTGGGAACCTCGTAGTCGATGGCCCGCGCGGCGCCGGCGGCGTCGATGAAGGAGACCGGCGCCCGCAGCCCGGCCCGCTTCAGAACCGCCTGCGTCTGGGCCGCGTTCCACACATAGGCCAGGGCGCTCCAGCCGCCGGCCCGCCGGATCAAGAGGCGGGTCTCGATGAAGCGGACGTTCTGGTCGGGATGACGAAAATCGGTCGGAAAGGCGAAGGTCTTGACCAGGGTCGCGCCGACCGGAAAGTCCAACGGTCCCTCGGCGGTGTAGCGCGCCGAAGTTCCAGGCGGCAGGAAGATATAGCGGCGCTTGAGAGCGTAGTCGCTGAACAGCGGCGTGTTCAGATCGTAGGGGGTCAGGCCGGCGTTGGGCGCGCGGGCGCCGGCGTCGGTGAACAGGTGATAGTCGGCGAGGGTGGGCGCGGGGGTCTCGTCCAGCAGACGCGCGACATCCACCGGCGACGGGGCCGGCGCGGCGGCGGCCAGGAGAAGCGCGACGCAGAGCGCGCCCAGCGCCGCCAGCTTCAAGGCGCGGCGGCCACGAGCGCGAGTTGCGCCGCCGGCAGGATCACCGGCGCGGGGGCGGTCATGGCGCCGCCGTCCAGGCTCGGCACGACGGTGGGCACGGCCTGGTCCACCGGCGTTCCCTGCATCTTCAGATCGAGGTTCACGATCGGTCCGTCGGCGATCGCCAGCCGCACGGTGTCGGTCGATGGGCCGCCGCCGGGGATGCGATAGGCGGTGACCCCGTCCCACATCACCGGCGGGATCGGTCCGCCCAGCAGTTTGGTCAGCACCGTCCCGCCCGCGAAGGTGGGGGCGAAGCCGTTGCGGCCGAAGTGGTTGCCATGGATGGCCACGTCGCGCGGCAGGGGATCGTATTTTGGATCGTCGAAGGCGTCGACATAGGCCACCAGCAAGACGCCGACGCTGGCGTTGCCGTCGATGCGGTTGTCGAACACATGCACGTCCCGGTTGGCCATCACCATCACCCCGGTTCCGGTGGGCACATTGGCCACGATATTGCCCTTGGGGGCGAAGTTCGGCGTATCGTTGTCCACCACCTCGTTGTGGAAGACGCGGGTGGAATGACCGCCCATCTGGGGCAGGCCCGGCAGATCGAATACCAGTATGCCACCGGCGTTGTGGGTGGAGACGTTGTCGTGGACGTCGGAATTGAAGCAGTTTTCGATCTCGATGCCGGCGACATTGTATTCGGCCCGGCTGTTCTGGATCACGACGTCCCGCGACTGGCCGACATAGATGCCGGCGTCAGAGGCGCCCTTCACCGTCACCCTGTCGATCAGCACATGGGTCGAGCTGACCGGATAGACGCCATAGGCCCCGTTGGTCTGTTTCGGCCCGCCGGTCCACTCCACGATGAGGTCGATGAAGCTGATCTGGTCGACGCCCTTGGCCTTGACGCCGTTGCCCTTGGCGTTCTGGACGGTGAGATCGCGCACCGTGACGGCGTTGGAGGTGATCAACAGGCCCTCCGCCCCGCCGGTCTGTTTGTCGAAGGCGAGGATGGTCTTGCCTGGGCCGTCGCCCTTCACGGTGACGCCGGCGGTGTCGAGGGTCAGGCCGTCGGCGAGGTCGTATCGCCCGGCGGCGATATGGATTACATCCCCCCGCTTGGCGTCTATGATGGCGCTTTGCAGCCGCTCGTGGGCGTCCGACCCGGGGGCGACATCAAGGGTGCGGGCAATCGCCGGCGCCGAGGCGACCGACGCCAGCGCCAAGGTGCCGAACAAGGCCCCAATGATCTTCATGGTCTCGCTCCCCCTGCCTGAGCGGAGTTGACCGCTGGCCGGGGGAGCCGTCAAGCATAAAGGAAACCGCCTCCGTCAGGAGACGGCTCGGCGCGCGCGCCTAGAACCGGCGCCAGCGGCCGTTACCCCAGTAGCCGCGGTCGTCGCGGTCGTGGACCCAGCGGTAGCCCGATCCGTTCCAACGCCAAGTGTTGGGATAGACCGCGATCCCCACCGTGGCCGGATAGCTGTAGCGGTTGTGCACATGCCAGCACTGATGAAAGCGGTTGCAGGCGATGTAGGCCGAGGCGGCCGGGGCGGTGGCCGCCACGATGCCGATGGCGGCGACGGCGCTGAGGGCGCCGGTATTGAGCAGGGTCTTGAGCCGCATGAAGGGTCTCCTTGGAGGTTGATGACGACTTCGCGAAGGACAACGAACAGTCAGCCGCGCCGTTCCCCGCATCATCCGCCGCCGGCCAGCACCACCCCGGTGAGAATCGCCGCATAGTGCGTCGCCGCGGCGGCGACCACGAAACCGTGCCAGATGGCGCGCCGGAAGGGAAGGGACTTCCTCAGATAGATGAGGACGCCCGCCGAATAGACCAGGCCGCCGGCCACCAGCAGGACGAGAGCGGCCAGGGAGACGGTCGAGGCCAGTGGCTTGATGGCGATCGCCGCCAGCCAGCCCACGGCCAGATACAGCACCACCCAGAACCCCTTGGACAGACCCGGCAGGAACAGCTTTCCCGCCGCTCCCAGCAGCGCCAAGGTCCACACCGCCACGGTCATCCATACCGCCCAGGCCCCGGTGAGGCATTGGGTGGTAAAGGGCGTGTAGGAGCCGCCGATCATCAGGAAGATGGCGGCGTGATCGAGCCGGCGCAGCACCGGCCGATGGCGCGGCCCGGCCAGATTGTAGAGGGTCGAACACAACAGCATGGCGACCAGGCAGGCGGCATAGATTCCCACTGCCGCCGTCTGGCCAAGGTGGCCCCGCCACAGCGCCAGGCCCATCAGCGTGATCCCGCCCGCCCCCGCGGCGGCCAGGCCTGCGATATGCACCCAGCGGTCGGCGGACCGCTCGACGGGTCTGGGATAGTGGACCGCGAGGGTCAGCGGCGCGGGGACCGGATGGGTCATGGCCGATCCTCTATTCAAAACGACGGCCGGCGCAAGACTATGCGGCGTTGCGCACGGCGGACGGTCTTCCTCTTCACCGAAACCACGGCGCGTTGAAACTGGCGCGCTTGATTTGACATTGTCCACCAGGGGCTAGAACGTCGGTCGCCGCCCGACAAGGCTGGCGGCGCTTATTCACGCGGGAGAAGCCCTCATGACCACCAAGATCCTGACCGGAACCTACACCGCCGGCTACGCCCTGATGGGGCAATATTCGGCGCTCGACATCACCGGCACGGGGCGGGTCCTGGGCGCGGTCGGGCTGGCGGGACACAATGGCGGGTTGCCGGGCGATCCGCCCACCGCCGGCGGGGTGGGCGGCAACGGCGTCAGCGCCGGTTCCTACGCTCAAGTCGCCAATGATGGCACGGTCATCGCCGGGGCGGGCGGGGTCGGCGGCGGCTCCTCCATTCATGAATTCTACGCCGGCGCCCCGGGCGGCGCGGGCGGGACGGGCATCGCCCTGGCGGCCGGCGGCGGGGTCGCCAACACCGGGCTGGTGGCCGGCGGCGCCGGCGGGGCCAGCGGTTACGGAGCCTATAGCACGGTCGGCGGCGCCGGCGGCCTGGGAATCGCCCTGGCGACGCCTGGGTCTGTCGCCAACAGCGGCTCGATTTTCGGAGGCCAGGGCGGCGAGGGTGTTTTGGGCTCCTATGCCGGTGGCGCGGGCGGGGCGGGCGGGGCGAGCATGGTCCTCGCGGCCGGCGGGACGGTCGCCAACAGTGGGGTCATCGCCGGCGGCCTTGGCGGTGGCGGCAACTATGGCCGCTATGGTAGTGGCGCGGGCGGCGCGGGCGGGACCGGCGTCTCTCTGGCCGGCGTGGGGACCGTCACCAATATCGGCCGGATCGCCGGCGGTTCTGGAGGGGCTGGCGGGGGCAGCGACTATGGCCACTATGCCGTCGCCGCGGGCGGCGCGGGTGGCGCGGGCGTTTCCCTGGCGACCATTGGATACGAGAGGGTCAACAACAGCGGCGTGATCACCGGCGGCGCGGGTGGTGCCGGCGGCTATGTCGTTCTCTACCCGGGGGCGCCCGGCGGAGCGGGCGGAGCGGGGGTGATTTTCAACTTTCCGGGCATTTATGTCGGCTTTTTCGCGACCTTGTACAACGCGATCGGCGGCGTCATCGCCGGCGGCGCGGGCGGCGTCGATATTCCGGCGTCGAAAGGGAACGGTGGTCCGGGCGGGGCAGGCGGGGCTGGTGTCATTCTGACCGGCGGCTACTACAACAACGTGAACGCCACCCCCAACAGTGTCGCCAATGAAGGCGTGATCCGCGGCGGGGCCGGCGGCGCCGGGGCGCCCGGCTATGCGTCCGGCGCGGCGGGCGACGGCGTGGTGGTGAATCCGGCGGGCTACTCCGCCGACATCTACAACGGCTTCAGCGCCAATCACACCGCCTTGATCGAAGGCCAGATCGGGGTCTACGTCGCGCCCACCACGGGGTACGCGCCGAACGTGTACGTGAGCAACTGGGGCACCATCGCCGGCGACGGCGGAGTCGCGGTAAAATTCACCTCGGCGAATGACGCTCTGACGGCGAACGCCGGGTCGCATTTCATCGGCGCCGCCCAAGGCGGGGGCGGAGTTCTGATCGCCGGCGGAACAGGGACCATCAGCCTCCAAGGCGGCAGCGGAACCCTCGCTGGCGACGCGGCCCTGAATTTCAGCGGCTTCGGAGACTATATCATCAAGAAGGGCGCAGCCTGGACGCTCTCGGGAACCAACACACTGCTCGCCGGCCAGAGCCTCGTCGCCCAAGGATCGCTCACCATCGGCGGCACGCTCACCAGCGCGGCGACCGCCTCGATCGATGTCGGAGGATACGGACAAATTACCCTGAAGGGGGCGGATATCGTTGGCGGGGGACTGTCATCGTACTCATCGGGGGCGGTCGCTGTCTCGGGCAGAGGCAATATGCTGGATGGAACGACCACGCCCGTGATCGTTGGTGTCGGGATTGTCATCGGCGACGCGGCCGCGCTGAGGATCCAGGGCGCGATCACCAACTTAGGCGGGTTCGTCAACTCCGGCGCCATCAGCCTGGCCGCAGGGTCTCACCACGCCGACCTGATTGTCGGCGCGGCGGGGGCGACCTTGAGCGGCGGCGGCTCGGTGATCCTGGGCGACAACGCCCTCAACACCATCCGGGGCGTGGGGGCTGCGGCGACCCTGACCAATGTGGACAACACCATCAGCGGCGCGGGCCGGCTGGGTGCGGGGCGGATGACCCTGATCAACGAGGCCAAGGGCGTGATCGACGCCACCGGGACCTTGGCTCTGAACATCGACACCGGGAGCAGCACCATCGTCAACGCCGGAACCATCGAGGCCACCGGCACCGGCGGCGCGGTTGTCGCCGGCGCGATCGCAAACACCGGCGTTCTGGCTGCGGCGGGAGGCAATCTCACCGTCCGCGGGGCGGTCACCGGGAGGGGCTCGGCGAGGATCGACGGCGGGACCTTGGATTTCGCATCGAGCTTCACCGAAAAGGTGGTGTTTACCGCAGCCACGGGCGTGTTGGAGCTGGCCCGATCGCGAACCTACAGGGGCACGATCTCCGGTTTCTCCCTCACCGGGGGGACCTCGCTCGACCTGCGCGACATCGGCTTCGTGAACGCGGGCGAAGCCACGTTCAGCGGCACGGCGTCGGGGGGCGTGCTGACCGTCACCGATGGAACCAATACGGCGCACATCAAGCTTACCGGCGATTACACCCACGCGACCTTCGTCGCCTCAAGCGACGGCCACGGTGGGGTCACCATCGTCGATCCGCCGGCCACCGCCGGGGCGGTCTCGCGGCACGCCTTCATCGCTGCCATGGCGGGGTTGGGGGTTGCGGCGAGCGGGTCCATCCAACTCGCCGCCGAGATTCGCCCGAGGATCGCGCTTAGTTTGGCGGCGGGCGGACATCCGTTCGCCTGAGGGCCGTCCGCCACCTGCTTCTATGACGCGATGGCGGCGCGCTGGCGCTCGGCCAGGGCGCCGACCAGGGCCTTGGCCATGGCCAGGCTGGAGGCGGGGTTCTGGCCGGTGATCAGATTGCGGTCGATGACAAGGTGGCCGGTCATCGGCAGCAGGGCGTGTTCGAACAGGCCGCCGGCGGCGCGCATCTGCGTCTCCAGCGCGAAAGGGACGACCGCCTGCAACCCGGCCAAGGCTTCCTCGCCGTTGGTGAAGCCGGTGACTTTTCGGCCTTTCAGGAACGGCTCGCCGTCCGCGCCGGTGGCGGCCAGCAAGGCGGCCGGCCCGTGGCAGATGGCGGCGACGATCTTGCCGGCCTTGTCGAACGCCCCGATCAGGGCCGCCAGGTCGGCGTCATGGCGCAGGTCGACCATCGGCCCGTGGCCGCCGGGAATATAAAGGACGTCGAAGGCGCCCTGCGACATCTCCGCCAGACGTTTGGTATCCGCCAGGGCCGCGATGGCCGGACCCCATTTTTCCCGCGCCTTGTCGTCGGGCGCCGTCTTGGGGTCGATGGGCGCGGCGCCGCCTTTGGGCGAGGCGACGGTGATGGCGACGCCGACCTCCGCCAGGGCGGTATAGGGAACGGCGAACTCTTCCAACCAAAGACCGGTGGGGTGTCCGGGCGCCAGGGTGTCGGCGCTGGTGACGACGATCAGGACGTTCATGAAAGCCTCCGCGAACCCGCCGTGATTGAATGCGCCGGCAGGCGCCCCGTTCCGGAACATCGGCCAGCCTGTCACGTTAGCCCGGCTCAACCAAATCCAAAGATGAAGGAAACCAGCCATGGACCAGAACCGGATTGACGGCGCCCTCAAGGAAGGCGTGGGGCGGGCGCGGGACGCCTACGGCGGCGCGGTCGGCGATCTTGGCGTTCAGGCGCGCGGCAAGGTCGATGAAGTCAGCGGCGCGGCTCAAAACCTCTACGGCCAGGCCCTCGATCAGGCCCGTGACATCGCCGGCCGGGCCGGCGACATGGTCGCCGACCGCCCCTACGCCGCCCTCGGCGTCGCCGCCATCGCCGGTCTCGCCATCGGCCTCATGCTGAGGGCCGGCGACCGTAGGGTCGTCTACATTCGCGAGTAGGCAGGCTCTTCGGGCGCTGGCCCGCGCGGCCGGACGTTGACTACCCCCGCGCCCCTTAGCCTCCAGCCGCCGGGCCGCCGTCCCTCACCTTGTACCGCTCGAACCAGGCCAGGATGGCGGCGACTTCCTCGTCGAGTTGGGAAGGCCGGTCGGCCAGGCTTTCGTGGGAGGCGCCGGGGACGCGGATCAGGGTGGCGGGGACGCCGCGCAGCTGAAGGGCCTGGTAGAACTGTTCGGCCTGGCTGGGCGGCGTGCGGTGGTCGTCCTCGCCGACCATGACCAGGGTCGGAGTCTTCACTGCTCCCACGAGGGATAGCGGCGAGCGGCGCCAATAGGCCTCGTGGTCCTCCCACGGCGGCTTGCCGAACCAGTCGTCGGTCACCAGGGGGTAGATGTCGGTGGTGAGGGCGAAGCTCGTCCAGTCGATCACCGGCTTTTGCGAGGCGGCGGCGCGGAAGCGGCCGGTCTTGCCGACGATCCAGGCGGTCAGGAGGCCGCCGCCCGAGCCGCCGGTGACGAACAGATTGTCCGGATCGACAAATCCCTTGGCGATGGCCGCATCGACCACGCTCATCAGGTCGTCGTAGTCGTGGCCGGGATAGTCATGGGCGATGCCGGACGCGAAAGCGTCGCCATAGGAGACAGAGCCGCGCGGATTGGCGTAGGCCACTACATAGCCGGCGGCAGCGTAGAGCTGCATCTCCGAGGCCCACACCTTCCCGTAGGCCGCGTAGGGCCCGCCGTGGATTTCCAGGATCATCGGATATTTGCGCGCCGGATCGAAATTGGGCGGAGTGACGATCCAGGCGTCGACGGCCTGATGGTCGAAGGCGGAGGTCACGGCCAGGGGAGCCACCTTGGCCAGGGTCTTGCCGGCCATGAGATCGTCGTTGAGGCGGGTCAGGCGCCGCGCGGCGCCGGCGGCGCTGACGGCCACCTCGGCCGGCTCGTCGGGCCCGCCTTGCGTAAAGGCCACCACGCCGTTCCTGGCCACCGTGAAGGCGCCGCCGACGTAGGGCCGGTCCAGGCCGCCGCCGGCCAGGCCCGTGGCCACGTCCCGAGCCTTGCCGTCCAGACCGACCCGCGCCACCTTGACCACGCTCCTGTCGGCGTATCCGACATAGAGGGACCGTCCGTCCGCCGCCCACCACGGGCTCGCCACCGGCCGATCAAGACCGTCGGTGAGGGAGCGGGCATGGCCGCCATCGCGGTCCATCACCATCAGCTTGGGATCCTGATAAGGCCGGTGGGTGTCGGTGAAGCCCACATAGGCCACTTGGCGCCCGTCCGGCGAGACGGTCGGATCGCCGGCCACCACCCCGCCGTGGGTCAGGCAGGTCAGGGCGGCGTCGGCGACGGCCACCTGGCAGATGTCCGACTGCATTGGGTGGCGGCGCCAATCCGCCGCGCGGTGGGCGCTGAACAGGACGAAGCGGCCGTCGGGCGTCCAGGCCAGCCGGCCGCCGTCCTCGAACGGGCCGAAGGTGAGCTGGCGCGGCGCGCCGCCGTCGGCGGAGACCACCCAGAGGTGATCTTGGCCTGCCTTCAGATAGCCTTCCCCGTCGAAGCGATAGGTCAGGGTGTCGATGACCCTCAGCGGCTCGGCCCATTTGGCGCCCTCGGGCTTGGCGAGGCTGACGCCCAGTTCAACCGGTTTGGCCGGCGCGAACATGGTGAAGGCGAGCTGGCGGCCGTCCGGCGACCAGGCGATGTCGCCTGGCGCCTGGGGCAGGGCCGCGACCTTGGCGGTCACGCCGCTGGCCATCCAGCGCACGAAGAGCTGCGGGCCCGTCCCCTCGGCGGCGGCGACGAAGGCCAGTCGCTGGCCGTCCGGCGACCAGCGCGGCTCGCCGGCGGCGGGACCCTCGACAAGCGGGCTTTGAGCGCCGCTGGCCAGGTCGATGGCCCAGATCGACCGCGCCGCCTTGTCGGTCATGATGTCGTAGGCGCCGCGCACATAGGCCACCGCCGCCCCGTCCGGGCGGATCTGCGGATCGGCGGCGTAGCGCAGGGAGAACACGTCGGCCGGTCCGAAGGTGCGCGACGGCCCGTCGCTCTGGGCGGCGGCGGGGAAGGCGGCGGCGAGGAGGCCGGCCGCGGCGGCTCCGATAGCCCCCACGGTGGCGCGACTCACCACATCCGCACCCGATCGTCCGGGGCCAGATAGAGTTTCTGTCCCGGCTTGGCCCCGAACGCGGCGTACCAGCCGTCGATGTTGCGCGCCGTGTCGGCGCGGTATTCGGCCGGCGCGTGACCGTCGGTGAGAACCTGGCGGCGCAGGGACGCTTCGCGGGATTTCGACCGCCAGCTCTGGGCGAAAGCCAGGAAGAACTGCTGATCGCCGGTAAAGCCGCCCACCGCCGGGGCGGGACCGGTCAGGGAATGGACATAGGCGTCGTAGGCGACCGCCAGGCCGGCCACGTCGGCGATGTTCTCGCTCAGGGTCTGGCGCCCGTTGACCGCCAGATCGGGGAAGGGCCGATAGGCGTCGAACTGGCGCACCAGCTGCGCCGCCGAAGCCTGGAAGTGGGCGAAGTCGGCGCTCGTCCACCAGTTGCGCAGCCGCCCGGTTGCGTCGAACAAGGCCCCCTGGTCGTCGAAGCTGTGGCTGATCTCATGGCCGATGGTCGCCCCGATCGCGCCGTAGTTCATGGCCGCCGGGGCGGCCGGGTCGAAGTCGGGCGGTTGCAGGATGGCGGCGGGGAAGTTGAGGGCGTTCATGGCCGGCAGGTTGACCGCGTTGACGGTCTGCGGCGTCATCACCCATTCGCCGCGGTCCACCGGCGCGCCCAGCTTGGCCAGGTTGCGGTGGTATTCGAAGAGGCCGGCCCGCTCCACATTGCCCAGGGCGTCATGGCGAACCACCTCCAGGCCCCCGTAGTCGCGCCATTTGTCGGGATAGCCCACCCCGACCTTCAGCGCCGCCAGCTTGGCCTTGGCCTCGATCTTGGTCTCCGGGGCCATCCAGGTCAGGGCGTCGATGCGCCGGCCGAAGGCGGCGATCAGATTGACTACCAGCGCCTGAACCTGGGCCTTGGCGGCCGGCGGGAAATAGCGCTCGGCGTAGAGTCTGCCCACCGCTTCGCCGAGCGCCCCATTGGTGGCGTCCACTGCCCGCCGCCAGCGTGGGGCCAGGGCCGGCGTGCCCGACAGCACCTTGCCGTAAAAGGCGAAGTTCTCGTCGACGAAGGCCTTGGGCAGCACCGGCGCGGCGCGGTCGATGGCGTGGAAGGTCAGATAGTCCTTCCAGGTCGCCAGGGGCGCGGTCCCGACCAGAGCGGCGATGCCGGTGACCGCGCCCGGCTGCCAGACTACGAAGCGGTCCTGCTTGCCAAGGCCGGCGGCGGCGAAATAGGCGCGCCAGTCCAGGCCGGGCGCGCGGCCCGGAAAATCGGCCGCCGTCCACGGGTTGTCGCCCTTTTTCACATCCTCGGTGTCGGCGCGGCTGACGTGGACCTGGGCGATGCGGCGCTCCAGATCGACGATGGCCGCCGCCCGCGACGGGCCGTCGGCGAGCCCGGCCATGGTCAGCACGGTGGCGATATGGCTCTGGTAGGCGGCGCGGATCGCGGCCATGCGCGGCGAGGGATCGAGATAGTAGTCGCGGTCGGGCAGGCCCAGGCCGCCCTGCACCAGGAAAGGCGCGTATCGCGACGGCTCGTCCAGGTCCTGCGCCACCCACAGACCGAACAGCCGGTCGGTGTGCAGGTTGGTGGCGTTGAGAATATCCACGTCGGCGCGCAGTTCGCCGCCCAGGGCCGCCGCCAGGGCGCTTTTGTCGGCGATGGCCGCGATGCGAGCCAGGGCCGGGGCGAGAGGCGCGCCCCCGGCCGCCTCGATGGCCCCCTCGTCCATATAGGCGCCGTAGTAGTCGGCGATCTTGCGCGCCTCCGAGCCGGGCGCCGGGCTGGCCGCCGCGGTTTCCTGGATGAGATCGGCCGTCCGCCGGTCGGTCCCCTGGGCCATGATCGCCCCGACGCCCCAGCGGGCGCGGTCGGGAGGAATCTCGGTCGTCTTCACCCAGGTCCCGTTGGCGTAGGCGAAGAAATCGTCGCCGGGGGCCACCGCCGCATCCATGCCGGCCCGGTCCACGCC
>JBDTIW010000284.1:0-8015 GCA_039936215.1 Caulobacteraceae bacterium
CTGCATCAGGCCGTTGGCGGCCAGGACGTCGGGCTTGAGCGGCTTGTCCGAGGCGCCGAAATCCACCGTGTTGGCCTCGATCTGCTTGATCCCGCCGCCCGAGCCGATCGCCTGATAGTTCAGCAAAAGCCCGGACCGCGCCTTATAGGTCTCGGCCCACTTGGCGTAGACCGGAGCGGGGAAGGTGGCGCCCGCCCCCGAAATGGTGGCGGCCACGGCGGTCGAGCAGGCCACGGCGGCGGCCACGCCGGCGCAGGCCGCGAGGATCGTCTTCAACATCGGTGGTCTCCGAAAATCGAGCGCCGGAATCGAATATCGACACCGTCGCTCTTTGGGGTTTGCTCTAGTCGAGGTCGTTATCGGATTTGTGACGGTCCGGGCGCTTCCTAGAAGTTCACTTGGCTGAACAGGCCGATTTCGTCATAGGTTCCCTTGGGCGTGCCGCCGATCGGCGGGAGACCGCCGATGGGTCCGTTGGAGGTGCTGAGCAGGCCGTTGAGGACACTGTCGCGCTTGTAGACCAGGGCGAAGTCGAGGGGCTTGATGGGCTTGTAGGAGACGCCGACGTTGAAATAGTTGTCGTGGAACGACGGCGTGGTGTCGCGTTGCGGCTTGACATAGTCGTAGCGGCCGAAGACGGCGATCTTGTCGGTGAAATTGAACGATCCGAAGGCGCCGTAGCCGTCGGAGGTGTTGGTGAGCAGGGCGTTGGGCTGGGTCACGTCGTTCCAGTGCTTGGCCCAGAAGTATTCGCCACCGAGCCGGAACCGGTCGTTGGTATAGGCGACCAGGGCGTCGAAGCGCTCGGCGGTGTTGTAGGTGGGCGTGCCGACCACGTCGTGGCCGAGCTTACCGGCATAGCCGCCCACCGCGGCGGTGAAGTGGTCGTAGGTGGCGTTGACGCGGCCTTCCACATCCACCGAATCGGTGCGGTTGGCGGTGCCGGTGGCCGGCTGTTTGAAGCCCGATCCATCGACCACCGAGATCTGGTAGCTGACGATGCCGCCCGGCAGGGTGCCGAGGGCGTGCAGGCCCCAGTCGGCGGACGTGCCGAACTTGGTGCGGTCGATCAAGGTGTTTTCCACATAGCGATAGCCATAGAGGTTCTCCACGAAGGGAATCCACGGCAGGTCGGCGGAACCGGCCCGGAAGATCAGGGCGTCATTGAGCTTGGCCTGCAGATAGGCCTTCTTGATGAAGAGCTGGGTGGCCTTGGCGGTGCTGTCGTAGATGAAATCGGTCGTCACATTGGCCGAAAAGGTGTCGTTGAACCGGTGATCGACGGAAAGGTAGAGGCGCTTGATGTCGTAATCGACGCCGCTGTTGGGCTGTCGCACCCCGTTGGAGAAGTTGTTGATACCGCTGACGTCGGCGTAGATTCGCCCACCGATTTTGGTGTCGGCCCACCAGCCGGGCTTGGGCGTGGCCGCCGCCACCTCGCTTTTGACCTCGCCCGGCAGGGTCTCGATCTGCGTCTGGGCCGCCTGGACCTGGGTCGTCGCCGCCTGAGCCTGAACCTGGGCGGCTTGCGCCTGGGTGGCCGCCGCCTGGGCCTGAGCCAAGGTCTGCTGCTGCGCCGTCGCCTGGGCGTCCAGCCGGCTCTCCAAAGCATGGACCTGAGCCTGCAAAGTATCGACCCGCGCCTTCAGCGCCACCTCCGCGGCGCTCGGGCCGGCCGGCGCCGTGTGATGAGGCTTCACCGGCTTGGCCTGGGCCGCGGCGCCGAGGCCGGCAACCAGCAAGAGGCCCACGGCCGCTCCCCCAAGGAGGGGCGTCTTGATTGTCATGGTCGAATCCCTTGTTTCGAGCGGCGCGATTCGTTCGCCGCCGCCCCCTCCGCAATCCATTAGGCGAGTTTTGTGACAGTCTCATGTAGGCGTCCCGGCTCCCGTCCCTTCATGGCCGGACGCGGACGCCGGTCCAAGCTTTGCCCACCCGGTTGCGCCTCCGCGCGCGAGGATGCACCACTGCGACTCGCCGCCGAGGGGGCCCGCCGAGATGTCCGATCCGTTTTTCGAAAAGCTCGCCTTTGTCCTGAAGGTTTTCTCGATGAGCCGGGCGCGCCTGGCCGCTGACCTCGGTGTGGACAAATCGGCGGTCGGGCGGTGGATGAGCGGCGTCGTCGAGCCCTCGGCGCACAATCTCGCCCAGCTGAGCGCCCTGGTGGCGCGAAAATTGCCCGGTTTCACGTCTCTCGATTGGGAAAGGAGCCAGGAAGGATTCGCCACTCTGTTCGGCGTCGATCCCGCCCGCCCGCCCGCCCCCGATCCGCGCGGCGGCCTGCCCCTGCCCTTCCTGGGCCAAGCCCTGGCGATGACGGCTCAGTGGGGCGCCGCGTATGAGGGGTTTTATCGGTCCACCCGGCCCTTCGCCCAGTATCCCGGAAGGTTCGTCCACGACCAGTGCCTGGTCAGGAAGGACGATCAGGGCTTGCTGCGGCTCAGCCTGGCCACCGGCGGGGTGTTTATCGACGCCTGGCTGCTGCCGCTGCGCGAACAGATCTTCATCATCGGTTCGGAATTCACCAGCGGGACCGTGGTGTTCGGCCTCCTCAACGGTGTGAAGAGCGCGCGGGTGGACGTTCTCGATGGCCTGATTCTGTCGCCGGTTCACGACGCCGATCACACACCGACGGCGACCGCCATCGTGCTCGAACGCACCGCCGATCTCAGCGGCGACAGGACCGGGGACGACCTGCTGTTCGCGCAATTGGCCGGGAGGGACTCTCTGGCGCCGGAAGGGTCGGTGCCCAAGGCCCTGCGCGATCATCTCACCCGGGATATCGGCCCAGACGCCCTGGCCGCCGGCGGCGACTGGCTGCTGCGCATGCCCGCGTCTCGGTCGGTCTCACGGGGCGCGCCGCACCCCCAGGTGGTGCGAGCCGCGAGCCTGGGGGACACATCGGTTCGGGCAAATTCATGATCGCCGCCGCGACGGGGCGCGGGTAGTTCGCTCCGGCCTGGCGAGGTTGTCGCGAGCGGCGTCATGATGGCCCGTCGATCCTCGCGTCAGTCCATCGGGTTGCGATGGCCCGGCTTTGCGACCGCCGGGATGGTGCATCTCCCGGAGATCCTGGTGACGGTTCCCGTGACGATGTTTTGGTAGGAAAGATCGTCCGACCATTCGGTCCATAGGACCGCGCCTACTGTCACGACCATCGAGTCGTTTCCGGCCCCGGTGTTGTAGTTGCCGAAGATCGCGGTCTGCCCGGTCGGGCCCGCGATCCAGCGGCCGTTGAAAGCATAGGATTCGCCGTACCACGTCCCGCCGCGGATCAGGCAGATCGGTTGAACGCCGGCAATCACATAGTTCCCCGGCCGAAGCGTCGCCGAAGCGCTAAGGGGGGTGAGGGCGCCCACGGCGAGCGCCGACGATATAAGCAGCCTGGCGCCTAAAATTTTTGAATTCACGATCATTCTCCTTGGTGAAGGTTTGGTGTCAGAACAGCCTGAAGCAAAACGCGATATTTATTCGCGCCGGGTTGCGAGGACAGCCGATTTCTGCCACCAAATACGAGTTGGATTATTTCATCGCCGGCGATTGGCCCGGTACGATACTGGTGGCGGGCGGACCGCATATGGCCCCGGTTCTCACGAAGGGGCCGGCATTGAAGGTGCCGTAGGAGAGGTCGTCGGCCCATTCGGTCCACTGGAGCGACCCGTGCCTCACCACCATGGAGTCATTGTAGTAGCCGGCGGACGAGCCCCCGAAAATCAAGATTTCCTCCGCGGTGGACCCCGCTTTCCAATGTCCGCTCCAGGGGCCCGCGCTCTCGCCATACCACGTGCCATCGCTCTTGATGCAGATCTGTTGCAGGCCGTCCACCCTATAGTCTCCAGGAGAGAGGGCGGCGGCCGATGTGGCAATCGTGCCTGTGGCAAGGATCGCCGCGATCAGTAACGCCTTGTTTGATATACTTGTTATCATTTTCAATTCCCCAGCCGATCCGCTCATATTGATTGTGACATCAACCTTGAGCTAGATGATGTTTTGACCAGTCGGGAGATATTCCGGGCTGACTTTGGCGTAAAGATGCATCGGCGCGCAATTTGGCGCTCCGCGATGCACGGAGTTGCGAGGCTCGATAGCCGCCGATCGGCGGGATCGGGTGATGGCGACCAGATCGCCCCTCAAGGCGCCCCGCTCAGCGACACTTCCGCCCCCTCGCTGTCGAAGATGCGGGCGAGCAGGGTCCCGTGTTCGTCGCGCGGCGCCTCGGCGAAACGAAGGCCGGCCGCCTCGCGGCCCGCATAGATTCCCGGCAGGTCGGGGGCGGTGAAGCCGATCTGCACGCCGCCGGCCGGGTTCTTATCCGATGCCGGATGCAGGGCCAGGGTGACGTCCCCGGTCTCGAACTCGCTCCAGAACGGCGAGGCGAACCTCACCGTCAGTCCCAGAGCGTCACGATAGAAGGCGACGGCCCTGTCCATATCGGCGACGAACTTGATGGCGTAGGTGAGCTTGGCTTGCATGGGGATGGCTCCGATGAATGACGGAAACCGTATCTCTATTTCAAATCCTCCAATTCAAACAGTGTCCGCCGCGTCCGGGTCGCCCCAACCGGCGGCGCGGCGCCAGAGGGCGGCGGCCCGCGTGGCGGCGTCGAGCGCGGCGGCGCGCCCGGTGCAGAGATCGGCCCAGCGTCTGGCCCCATCCTCGGCGGCGCGACCCGCCTCGAGACGGTAGAACGCCGCCAGCGCCCGGGCGCGCGTCAGGCCGATCGCCCCATGGTCCGCGGTCACCGCCCCGCCGATGTGGGAAATGGGCGCGCCGTTCACGATGGCCGCATGGCCAGATCGAACGCCGCCGCCAACACCCGCCACGCGTCCGGCGCGAGCAGGTCGTCGAACACGCTTTCCAGCACCAGGGCCCCGGCGCGCCCGGTGTCGAAGGCCGCGGCGGGAGCAAGGTCGAGAGCCTCGACGATGCGGCGCCAATGGGTGAGGGCGGCGGCCACCGCCTCCGCCAGATCGGTCAGGTGGGCGACGTCGCCCTGGGCAAGCCTTCTTCCGCGCTCGATGCGCGCGCCGGCGCCTTCGACGAAGGCGCGGCTATGGGCGTCGAAGGCCCGGATGAGCGCGCCGCGCGGGTCGGTGTGGGGCATGGCGGCTCCAAGGCGAGGCCGCATATATTGCATAATGAAACTTATATGTCAAGATGGAATATGCAAAACGCAATTCGTGGTTTGGCATGACGGAGCGGTCTTGAGAATCGCCCCGCGCGGTTCCACGAGCGGCCGAGGTGTGGATCGCCATCGCGACACATCCTGACGCGCCGCCCTGACCCCGATCATCGTGGGCCTGATCGGAATCAGCGTCTGATTGCTCGCCCGCGCCGGCGATCTTATTGGCGCCTGGCCGCCGGCGTCGCCGTGACCACCGCCGTCGCCGGCTTCACCCCTCAGTCCGCTTTGGCGCCTCGACGCGGCGGCGGCGCTTTGCCCGATGGGGGTGTTTTGGCAAGTCGGACCACCTTTTCCTCCCCGATCTCGCCTTGAGGCTCCTCCTTCACCCGAAACGCCTTGAGCACGTCGCGGGCTTGGTCGCGGCGATCCTCGGGGATGGCGGCCCAGATATCGAGGATGTCGGTGGAGACGTCGCTGGGGTCGATTTCCAGCAGATGGCCGGGGCGGGTGCCCAGCACCGGGGCGATCTTGCGCAGCCACTTGTCCGACAGGCGCCGCTCGCCGGCCTCCAGCAGGCTGATCACCGCCCCGGTGGTGCCGATCGCCTCGGCGAGCTTGGCCTGGGTCAGGCGGCGATATTCGCGCCAAGCCTTCAGATAGTTGGGCTCGGGATTTTTGGGCATAATGCAGTATGCAAAGATTTTTGCTGGAAAGTCGTCAGGCAAATTGCAAATTTTTATGTTGCAGTGTGAATTGCAATATGCAATTCTCAACTCATGCCCTACGTCGCAAAACGCCTCCCTCTCCTGCCCGACCGCCCCTTGCCGCCCGCGCCGCCGGTGGGGATCGCCGCCGCGCCCCGCCCGTGGCTCACCCGCGCCAAGGGCGAATGCGCTTTTCCGGTGGACGGCGAGGGTTGGACGACCCGCGCCTGCTGCAATCGGTGCGCGGGCGCATATTGCGCCATCCATGGCGCCCTGATGCGCGAGGCCGGCTGACCGCCATGGCCCGCAAGCGCAAGAAAGCCCGTCCGGCCGATCCCATGGCCATCGCTCGCCGCCGCGCCGCCGAACGAGAGCGCGCGCGCGACCCGGCCACCTGGGGCCTCAACGCCGACGCCCTCGACCTGGCCGCCAACGACGGTGTCGAGGTGCGCCTGGGCCCGGCCGGCCGCGCCGCGCGCGCCCGTCGCCAGGATGTGTTCGACCGCTTCCTGGCCCGCGGCAGTCTCGGGCAGGGCGCCCACGACGCCGTGCGCCGCCTCCAGGACGACATCGCCGTCCTGCACCGCACGATGACCGGCGGCGGCGACTTCGCGCCCCGCATCGACCGCGGCCGTGATCCGCAGAGCTTCACCGACGCCCGCCGCCGGGCCGGCGAGCGCATTGAGGCGGCGGTCGCCCTGGCCGGGGCCGCCAGCGCCCAGCTTCTCCTGGCTTTGTGCGAGAGCGATGTCGTACTCGGGCGAGGCGCCGACTGGCGCACCGTCGTCGCCGTTCACACGGCCGAAACCATGGCCGACGCCCAGGGCGCCGTCCTGCGCATGGCCTGCGAAAACCTCGCCGGCGCCTACGCCGCGATCGACCGGGGGAGACCACGAAAGATTGGGGTCCGTTGATGCATGACCAAATCGATCACCGCCGGCGTCAAAGATTATCCACGGATGACACAGATGGCCGCGTTGGCGCGGCGACAAGTCGTCCAAAGATCGTACCAGCCGCTTGAATTCATTGCCCGTGCCGATCTGCGTCCATCCGCGACATCTGTGGACAATCGATGATCACGGGGGCGATGAGGGTCTTCATGGGATGGGCTCCGAGCCAACGAGAACGGCGCGAAGTTGGTCCCATTGCGCCGATGCGTCCAGAGCCTCGATGCGCGGCCAGCCCGGCGTCTGGTGGCGAAACCAGGTGAGCTGGCGTTTGGCGTAGCGGCGGGTGTCCCGCTGGACGGCGGCGAGCGCCTCGGCGAGGGTGATCTCGCCGGCCAGATGGGCGGCCAGGGGGGCGACGCCCAGGGCCTTCATGGCCGGAAGGGCCGGGTCGAGACGACGCGCCATCAAGGCGGCGACCTCATCCAGCGCCCCGGCCTCGATCATGGCCGCCGCCCGCGCGGCGCAGCGGCCGTAGAGATCGGCGCGCGGCGGGGCGAGCACGACGGCGCGCCAGGAAGCCGGCGCCAGGACGGGGCGCGTCGCCGCCCGCCAGGCGCTTAGAGAGACGGCGCTGGCGACGAAGACCTCATGGGCGCGCGTCAGACGCTGACGATCGCCGGGCGCGATTCGGCTCTCGGCCGCCGGGTCGATGGCCGCCAGGCGCCGGCGAAACGAGGCCTCGCCGAGTTGGTCGAACAGCGTTTGGCTCTCCTCACGCGCGGCGGCCGGAACCGCCGGCATGTCCGCCAGTCCCACCGTCAGGGCGCGAAGATAGAGGCCCGTGCCGCCGACCACGATGGCCGGACGGCCGCGACCGGCGATGTCGGCCAGGACCTCGCGGGCGGCGCCCAGCCAGCGACCCACCGACCACGCCTCGGCCCCGTCGGCGACGCCGTAGAGGTGGTGGGGGGCCAGGGCCATTTCGCGCGCTGCGGGACGGGCCGTGAGGATAGCCAGGTCGCGATAGATCTGCATGGAATCGGCGCCCACGATCTCCCCGCCGATCTCGCCCGCCAGCCGCAACGCCAGCGCCGATTTGCCACTGGCCGTGGGCCCGGCGATGAGGTGGATGGGCGGGGGCGCGGCCATCCCTCCCCTAATGGGGAGGGACAGACGCCGAAGGCGTCAGGGTGGGGAGCGCTGACGCTTCCCGGGTCTTCGAGGTTGGCGGGCTCAAAAGAACGATGTCCCGAGAAATCGCGGCGGCTTCACCACTCCCCACCCGTCGTCTCGCTT
>JBDTIW010000285.1:0-3217 GCA_039936215.1 Caulobacteraceae bacterium
TCGGCGAGCATCTACGCCGCCAATTCAGGCGTCTCCGCCGACGCAGGCGCCACGGTCGTCAACTTCGGCAGTATCAACGGCTACTACGGGACCGGCGTCTATCTGAAGGCGGGCGGGAAGCTGACCAATGGATCGGCGAGCGATACCCGGGCGGTGATTTTCAGCTACGACGGCCAGGGGGTGGACGCGGTCACGGCGGCAGCCACCATCGTCAATTTCGCCACCATCCATTCAGGCTTCGGCGATGGGGTGATCCTCGGCGCGGGCGGGGTCGTCACCAACGGCAGCACGAAGGATACGGCCGCACGGATCGTCGGGGAGACCGGCGTCGTCGCCCATCAGGACGCCGCGACGGTGAAAAACTTCGGGACCATCGAAGGCTATAGCGCCGCGGTCGGCAATTTCGGCGTCTATCTGTCGTCGAAGGGCAGCGTCATCAACGGCGCCGCGACCGACACCAAGGCGCTGATCCAGGGCGTCGGCGCCGGAGTGTACGCTTCGTACGGAGCCAGTGTCGTCAATTTCGGGACGATCACGTCATCGACGCAGACCGGCGTCGTCCTGGGGTCCAACGGTCAGCCGCAAAACGAGACAGTGACGAACGGAAGCGCGGCCGACGCCGGCGCCCTGATCCAGGGCAAGACCAATGGCGTTGTATTGAGTCGTTTCGACACCCTGAACAACTTCGGCACGGTCGTGGGCCAGGGAGTCACCGGGCGAAGCTATGGCGTCAACGGGGGCCGGAACTCGGTCGTGAACAACGGAAGCGCCGCCGACGCCACGGCGGAGATCCAGGGCTACAACGGCGTCCTCCTCGAGGACGGCTTCGTAAACAACTTCGGAACGATCGCCGGCGCGGCCGCGAGCTACGGCGTCGGGGTGCTCCTGTTGGACGCGGGCAGCGTGACCAACGGTTCAGCCAGCGACGCCGCCGCCCTGATCACGGGCCATACCGGCGTGGTGCTCAACTTTTATGACCTCAACGGCACGGTGACCAACTTCGGCACGATTTCCGGTTCCGGCGGCACGGCGGTCTATTTCGCGGACGCCAGCCAGGTGCTGGTGGTGGAGGCGGGCTGCGCCTTCAACGGCGCGGTGCTGGGCGATGGCGGGACGCTCGATCTCGACAGCGGGAATGGAACCCTGACCGGCCTGCTGGCGGGCGGGAACGTCACCGTGTCGGGCAGCATGGCGGCCACGACTTTCACCGACTTCGACACGGTGAGGATCGGCGTCGCCGCGACCTTCGTCACCTCGGGAGTGGTCCGCTTCGCGGCTGGCCAGAGCGTGATCGCCGCCGGCTCGCTGACCCTGGGCGGGGCCAAGAGCACTGTGGCCAATGCGGGAATGATCGAGACCCTCGGCGGGACGGTGACCGTGCTCGGCGCGGTCAGCGGCAAGGGCTCGGCCATCGTCGATGGCGGCCTGCTCGATTTCGCCTCGACCTTCAACCAGAACGTCGCCTTTACCGGAACGACGGGCACGCTCGAACTGGCCCACTCGCAATCCTACGGAGGAACCATCGCTGGCTTGTCCAAGACCGGCGGCACGGCCCTGGACCTGGCCGACATCGCCTTCAAGAACGCCGGCGAAGCGACCTTCTCGGGGACCAAGTCCGGCGGCGTGCTCACCGTCACCGACGGGACGCACACCGCCCATATCAACCTCGCGGGCGACTATACCGCCTCGACCTTCGTCGCCGCCAGTGACGGCCACGGCGGGACGATGGTGGTCGATCCCAAGGCCAAGACGCCTTCCCTCGCGCAGACCCATTCGTTCATCGCCGCCATGGCGGCGATGAGCACGGAGGGGGCGGGGCCGATTCACCCGACCTTGTTCGCGCGGCCGGCCAACGAGGTTTTCCTCGTGGCGGGCCGCCACCCGATGATCGCCTAAAGCACGATCTGCGTCTGGGTCACCACCGCGACCAGCCGAGCGCCCCCCGTCTCCACCTGCGGTGGGCGAACTCAACGCCCATGAGGTTCGCGGAGGGAGGGACCGGGGGTCATCCTTTCGAGCAGGGTCACATCGGCTTCTCCGAACGCGCTCCTGAGCGTATCATGCCCCTCGACGATGGCATCATGGGAGCGGCTTGCATGGCCGACGGCGCGGGCGACATCCTCAAAGGGGCCAGGGCGGAGGCCTACGGCATGCCGTTGGAGGCGATCGATCTGGCGACGCCCGAGCGGTTCAGGGACAACACGATGTGGCCGTTCTTCGAGCGGGTGCGGGCCGAGGACCCGGTTCACCACACCGCCGACAACCAGTGGGGGCCCTATTGGTCGGTGACCCGGTACGCCGACATCATGACCGTGGACACCAACCATGGCGTCTTTTCCTCCGAAGGCGGCATCACCATCGTCAACCGCAACGAAGACTTCCAGTTGCCGATGTTCATCGCCATGGACCCGCCCAAGCACGACGCCCAGCGCAAGGCGGTGAGCCCGATCGTCTCGCCGCACAACCTGGCCAATCTGGAGCCGCTGATCCGCGAACGCCTGTGCGCCATCCTCGACGCCCTGCCGGTGGGCGAGACCTTCGACTGGGTCGACAAGGTCTCCATCGAGCTTACCACCCAGATGCTGGCCACTCTGTTCGATTTCCCCTGGGAGGACCGCCGCAAGCTGACCCGCTGGTCGGACGTGGCCACCGCCAATCCCGCCGCCGGGATCATCGATTCCGAAGAGGCGCGGCGGGCCGAACTGATGGAATGCGCCGACTATTTCGTCCGTCTATGGAACGAGCGGGTCAACGCCGAACCGCGCGCCGATCTCATCTCGATGATGGCTCACGCCGAGGCGACCCGGAACATGGCGCCCATGGAGTATCTGGGCAATCTCATCCTGCTCATCGTCGGCGGCAACGACACCACCCGCAACTCCATCACCGGTGGCCTGCTGGCCCTCCACGAGAACCCCGACCAGTACGCAAAGTTGCGCGCCGATCCGGGCCTGATCGTCGGCATGGTCCCGGAGATCATCCGCTGGCAGACCCCGCTCGCCCACATGCGCCGCATCGCGCTGGCGGACTATGAGCTGGGGGGCAAAACGATCCGCAAGGGCGACAAGGTGGTCATGTGGTACGTCTCCGGCAACCGCGACGAGAGGGCGATCGAAAACCCCGACGCCTTCATCATCGACCGCCCGCGTCCGCGCCAACACCTCTCCTTCGGCTTCGGCATCCACCGCTGCGTCGGCAACCGCCTGGCCGAGATGCA
>JBDTIW010000286.1:0-5025 GCA_039936215.1 Caulobacteraceae bacterium
TCAAGAAGCCCACCGAGCCGAGGTTCATGCCGTAGATCGGCCGGCGCGCGGCCAAATTGCGGTGCAGGACCTCCAGCATGAAGCCATCGCCGCCCAGAGCCACGACCACCTGCGCCTGCTCCTCCGACACCTCGCCATAACGGGCGACCAGCCGCGCCCGCGCCTCGATGGCCTCGGGCCGATCGCTGGCCACAAAGGCCAAGCGGGTGGGAAGGGGAAGGGGGCCGGACATGCATCACGAAGGAGAGGCAAAGAGCCGCGCCTTGTCAAACGGGCGCGATCCTATCCCTGTTCGTCGGGACCGACATCCAGTTCGCCGGGCGGCGGCCGGGGATCGCGATCGCGGGTATAGGGGCGGCCCACCGCCTTGGCCCAAGCGCGGCGGCGGGCGGCATAGGCCTTCTGCAACTTCAGCGCCGCCTTGGGGCCGAGGGGGTCGGCTTCGCCGACAGGGGAGGGGACCTGGGTCAAGACCACAATTTAGGGCCGATACGCCGCCTTCGCCACCGACAACCCCATGGACGGCGCGCGCCTGATCGCCCAGTTTGAATTCGAGGAGCGACTCATGTTGAAGATGATCCGCCGCCGCGCTCTGCTGGCGGCCCTGCTGGTCTTTGGCCTGGCTCCGGCCGCCGCCCTCGCCGCCCCGCCCGCCCCCGCGCCGCTCACCGCGTTTGCCGCCGCCTCCCTGAAGAACGCCCTCGACGATGTGGGGACGGCCTTCACCGCCGGCGGCGGAGGGCCGGTGCGCTTTTCCTACGCCGCCTCCTCGGCCATCGCCCGCCAGATCGAGCAGGGGGCGCCGGCCGATCTGTTCATCTCGGCCGACAGCGACTGGATGGACTATCTGCAGGCTCGCCACCTCGTCGTCACGGCCAGCCGCCACGACCTGCTCACCAACCATCTGGCCCTGATCGCCCCGGCCGACTCGAAGCTGAAATTGCGGATCGGGCCGGGAATGCCCCTGGCGGCCGCCCTGGGACCCGGCCGCCTCGCCATCGCCGGACCGGAGGTGCCCGCGGGCCGCTACGGACGCGCCGCGCTGACCGCCCTGGGCGTCTGGGACAGCGTCAAGGACAAGCTGGCCCCCACCGAGAACGTCCGCGCCGCCCTGGCCTTCGTCGCCCGCGGCGAGACGCCGCTCGGCATCGTCTACGACACCGATGCCAGGATCGAGCCGGGGGTGCGCATCGTCGGCCTCTTTCCTGACGCCAGCCATCCCAAGATCGTCTACCCCGTCGCCCTCGTCGCCGCCTCGGCCAACCCCGCGGGCCCGGCCTTTCTGCGCTTCCTCGAAGGCCCCAAGGCAGCGCGCGTGTTTCGCAAGTACGGTTTTGTCACCCTCACGAAAGCGCCCTGACACGACGACCCGACACCGCGCTTGACCTTCGCCGCCGACGGCGCGACCCTCTCTGGCTGCAAGTTCATTTCGGAGGAACCGCCATGGCGGACGGATCGCTCGCGGGGTCGGCCTCGCTCAAGGGCCGGGTGTCGGAGGAGGAATGGAAGGCGAGAGTCGATCTGGCCGCGCTCTACCGGCTGGTCGCCCTGCAGGGCTGGGACGACATGATCTACACCCATATCTCGGCCCGCGTGCCGGGGCCGGAACATCATTTCCTGATCAATCCCTATGGCTTTTTCTTCGAGGAGATCATCGCCTCGTCGCTGATCAAGGTCGATCTGGAGGGTCAGGTCCAGCAGGAGACCAACCACTTCATCAATCCGGCCGGCTTCACCATCCATTCGGCGGTTCACGCGGCGCGCGAGGACGCCCACTATGTGATGCACCTTCACACCGACCAAGGGGTGGCCGTCGCCGCCCAGAAGGAGGGCCTGCTGCCGCTCAGCCAGCACGCCCTGATCGTCCTGCCCAAGCTCGCCTATCACGGCTATGAGGCGATCGCCCTCAACCACGAGGAGCGGGACCGCCTGGTCGCCGACCTGGGCGAAAAATCGGTCATGCTGCTGCGCAACCACGGAACCCTGGCGGTGGGCGCCACGGCGGGCGATTGTTGGATCGGCATGTTCTACCTGGAGCGGGCCTGCAAGCAGCAGGTCATGGCGCTTTCCTGCGGGCGCGATGGGGTCCTGATCGCGTCCGAGCAAAGTCAGGCCGAGGTCCGCGCCCAGACGAGCGGCGGCATGGGCGGCGCCCTGGCCTGGCCCGCCTGCCTGCGCCGCCTCGATCGCGAGCGCCCCGGCTACGACGCCTGAGGAGAACCTACCGCCCGTTCGGCGTCGTCACCACTTTCAGATAGGCGATCAGGTCGATGCGGTCCTTGGGGTTTTCCAGGCCCAGATAGGTCATCTTGGTTCCCGGGACGTCGGCGCGGGGGCCGGCGATCCACTTGTCGAGGGTATCGGCGTCCCAGGTGATCTTGGAGACCTTCAGGGCGTCCGAATAGGCGAAACCCGGCTTGGTCCCGGCCCGGCGTCCGAACACATCGTAAAGGTTGGGACCGACCATGTCCGGCCCGTCCCGCGTCGCCGTATGGCAGGATTTGCACAGGGCGAACTTGGCTTGGCCGTTGTCGAGATCGGCGCTCCGGTAGGCGGAGGGCAGGGAGGCCAGGGCCTTCTTCTTCTGGGCCTCGGCCGGGGCGGCCGGGGCGGGCGGGGCCGGGGCGGCGGAAACCGGACCGCCGGTAGAGGCGCTCTGGTTGTCAGCGGCGCCCTTGCCGCATGCGCCCAGCGCGGCGGCGGTGAGCACCGCGATCATGGGGCCCGGGCGCATGCGATTCTCCTTCTTGGCGAACGGGCGCACGCTAACCGGGCCAACCCACGTTGCAAACTTTAGTCGTGATCGGCCGGCCGGCCGCGTCGCGCCTTCACTCCGGCCCGCCGCGCCTTGCCCTCCAGGCGGCGTTCCTTGGAGGCCTTGGTGGGGCGGGTCGGCCGGCGCTTGACCGGGGGAACGGCGGCCTTGGCGATCAGGGCGACGAGGCGCTCCACGGCGTCGGCGCGGTTGCGCTCCTGGGCCCGATGGCGGCTGGCGGTGATCACGATCACCCCGTCCAGGGTGAGCCGTGAACCGGCCAGCCTTTGCAGGCGGGTGCTCACCTCGTCGGAAAGCGACGGGGAGCGGCGGGCGTCGAAGCGCATCTGCACGGCGCTGGAGACCTTGTTGACGTTCTGGCCGCCGGGGCCGGAGGCGCGGATGAAGCTGAAGCTCAGTTCGTTCTCGTCCAGCGATATTTCGTCGGTGATGGCGATCATCGCCGCCGCCTCGTCTCGCGCCCGACCGCCTCGTCCAGGGCCTGGAGGAATCGCGAACGGTCGCGCGCCTCGAAGGGCTTGGGGCCGCCGGCGATATCGCCGGTGGAGCGGATCTGCTCCATGATCGCGCGTCCCGCCATGGCCGCGCCGATGGAATCGGCGGTGAAGGGCCGCCCGTTGGGCGCAATGACGGCCGCGCCGGCGTCAAGCGCCCGTTGCGCCAAGGGAATGTCGCCGGTGATCACCACGTCACCGCGCTCCGCCCGCCCGGCGATCCAATCGTCGGCGACATCGGGACCTTGCTCGACCACCACGCGCTCGATGAGCGGGTGGACGGGCGTGAACAGGAAAGCGTTGGCGACCACCCAGGTCTTCAATCCATAACGCTGGGCGACGCGGTAGACCTCGTCCTTCACCGGACAGGCGTCGGCGTCGATGAGGATTTCGATCGCCCTGGCCATTGGTTCGCCGCCCGTCCCGTGGTTCGATGATCACGCGAAGAAAATAGCCAAGGGCGCGCCATGAACCAATCCGATTATCTCAGGTGCGACGCCGTGGGTCTCGCCGCCCTCATCGCCCGCCGCGAGGTCACCGCCGCCGAAGTGCTGGAGGCGGCCCTGGCGCGGACGGCGGCGGTCAACCCGAAGCTCAACGCGGTAACCCTGCTCATGGCGGATGAGGCCAGGGCGGCGGTGCGCGCCGGCGCCCCTGCCGGACCCTTGGGCGGCGTCCCCTTCCTGGTCAAGGATCTGGGCGCCCAAGTGAAAGGGTGGGCGATCACCTCCGGCTCGCGGTTGCTGAAGGACAATATCGCCGGCGCCGACAGCGCCCTCGTCGCCGCCCACCGGCGGGCCGGCCTGGTGATCTTCGGCAAGACCAATACCCCCGAGTTCGGGCTCGAGCCGGTGACCGAGCCGGAGGCGTTCGGTCCGACGCGCAATCCGTGGGACCTTGAGCGCACCCCCGGCGGCTCGTCCGGCGGCGCGGCGGCGGCGGTGGCGGGCGGCATGGTTCCCGCCGCCCACGCCAGCGATGGCGGCGGCTCGATCCGTGTTCCCGCCGCCTGCTGCGGCCTGTTCGGCCTCAAGCCCTCGCGCGGCCGGGTCTCCTTCGCCCCGGCCGACGAGGGATGGGGCGGGTTCTCGATTCACCACGCGGTGACGCGGTCGGTGCGCGACAGCGCCGCCCTCCTTGACGCGGTGTGCGCTCCGGTCCCCGGCGATCCCTATTGGCTCGAGCCGCCCGCCAGTCCCTTTCTGGGCGAGGTGGACCGCGAGCCCGGTCCCCTGCGCATCGCCTTCACCACCGCCGCCCTGGCCTCCGACACCCTCGATCCGGAGTGCGCGCGGGCGGTGCGAAACGCCGCCCGCCTGTGCGAATCGCTCGGTCACCAGGTGGAAGAAGCCGCCCTGCCCGGAGACATGGCCGCCCTCGGCGCCGCCGCCGGCGTGGTCGTGGCGGCCAGCGTCGCCGCCACCCTCGACACCGAAGCGGCCCGCCGCGGCCGGCCGATCGGCGAAGGCGACGTCGAAGCCGTCACCTGGGCCCTGTATCAGCGCGGGCGCGGGGTTTCCGGCGCCGCCTACATCCAGGCCCTCCAGGCCGCCCACGCCTTTGGCCGCACCGTGGCCGCCTTCTTCGAGCGGTGGGATATGCTGCTGCTCTCCACCCTCGGCCGTCCGCCCGTCCCCATCGGCTGGCTGCGCGGCGATCCGCCCGACCCCGCCGGCTATGTGGAGCGCCTGTTCGCCTTCATGCCCAACACCCAGGCCTTCAACGTCACCGGCCAACCCGCCATGACCGTCCCCC
>JBDTIW010000287.1:0-7096 GCA_039936215.1 Caulobacteraceae bacterium
GCCAGATCGACGATCAGCCTGGGCTTGAACCGATCCTGGCAGTACCAGACGGCGTCGGCCAGGACGAGGCGGCCTTCCGCGTCGGTGTTGATCACCTCCACGGTCTGGCCGGACATGGTCTTCACCACATCGCCCGGTCGCTGGGCGTTTCCGTCCGGCATGTTCTCCACCAGGCCAAGAATCCCCACCGCGTTGACCTTGGCCTTGCGCGAGGCCAGGGCGTACATCGCGCCGCTTACCGCCGCCGCGCCGCCCATGTCCCAGATCATGTCTTCCATGCCCTCGGCGCCCTTGAGGCTGAGGCCGCCGGAGTCGAAACAGACCCCCTTGCCGACGAAGGCGATCGGCGCCGCGGCGGAATCCTTGGCCCCCTTCCACTGGATGACGGCAAGCTGGCTTTCGCGCGCGCTGCCCTGGCCGACGCCCAGCAGGGCGCCCATGCCGAGCTTCTTCATCTCCTTTTCACCCAGGATCTCGACGGCAAGTCCCAGATCGGCCAGCTTCCTCACCCGCCGCGCGAACTCCTCGGGATAGAGGACGTTGGCCGGTTCGGAGACCAGGTCGCGGGTGAAGGCCACCGCGTCGGCGAGGCCGTCCAGGGTCTTGAAGGCCTTCTTCGCCGCCTTGGGATCGTCGACGGCGATCTGGACCCGCTTCACCGACGGCTTTTTCTCCGCCTTTTCGGTGGTGCGGTATTTGTCGAAGCGATAAGCGGCCAGACGGACGCCGAACGCGGCGTGGTTGGACATCTCCGTCGGCGCGCCGGGCATCTGGATGACCAGGGTCTCAACCCCGCTGGTCTTGACCGCCTGATAGGCGTGGGCGGCGGCCAGCTCGGCCGCGCGCGCATCGACCCTTTCCCTGGCGCCCAGGCCGACGATGAGCGCGCGGGCGGCCTTGAGACCGTGCGGCGCCACGAGATCGAGGGTCTGGCCCACGGCGCCGGTGAACCGCCCGCCGGCCATGGCGCGGGAGATCGCCCCGCCGGTCGCCTTGTCCAGCGCCTCGGCGGCCGGCGACAGGACCCGGCCTTCGAAGGCCGCCGCCGATACGGCGCAGGCCTTGCCGACCTCGACGTCGGACGAAACAAATTCGATCTTCATGCGCATCTCCAAGGGATTGAAGGGGGCATAGTCCAATGTCGCGGGCGGCGAAAGCCGCCAGCGCGCGCCTAGGCCGTCGCCGTCGCCAGGGGGCTGGGGCCGAAGCGATTGGCCCCCTGCTCTCCGGCCATCGCCACCAGCTCGACCACTGCCCAGATCATCACCGGCAGGGCGACGACCGCCCGCGCCCCGCGCGGCGTCGGCCAGATCATCACCAGGGCGAAGAGCACCAGCGCCGCCCACCATCCCGACCGCCCCCGGTCGTGCAACCGCTTGGAGATCACGCAGGCCCCCGAGGCCAGCAGGACCGGATAGACGAACCAGAAGGTCAGCAACCGCAGGGTCGGTCCCGCCACCGCCTCATATATTGCCGAGACCAGGAAGAGGGCGATCACCGCGATCCAGAACGGCGCGCGCGGCGTACGCCCGCTGGGTGACAAAAACAACTCCCGCCAATCGATCAGCCCACCGTTCATCCGTCGCTCTTTCCAAGTCGCGCGCCAAATCGATCCGCCGACCCTAGGCGGCGAGCCGGGTTCGCGAAAGGGCGGGATCTACACAAACTCCGCCAGCACATCGTCGGCCGCCACGCTGTCGCCGGCCTTGGCGCCGACGGTTTTGATCACCCCGTCACGCTCGGCGCGCAGGATGTTCTGCATCTTCATCGCCTCGATGACGCACAGCACTTGGCCTTCCTTCACCTCCTCCCCGACCGCGACATCCATGGAGACGACCAAGCCCGGCATGGGAGAGACGACCAGGCGCGAGGTGTCCGGCGGAGTCTTGGGCGGCAGGCGCTGATGCAGGTCGGCCGAGGCGGGGGTAAGCACCAGCACCCGGGCGCTCGCCGCCCGGTGGCGGATGACGAAGCCCTCCGGCGCGCTCGCCACGGTGGCCGTGAAGGGGCGGCCATCCAGGCGGCCGCGGAACATCGGCGAGCCGGGGCGCCAGGCTATGGCTTCGAGGCAGAGCGTGCGGCCTTCGTCCGGGAATTCGATCTCAAGCGCGCCATCGTCGCCAAAGAGCCTGACGTTCCGGCGTTCCCCGCCGCTCACCACCACCCAATCGGCGCGGGTCAGGGGGGACGTCAGGCCATTGCCGATGCGCCGCGCCCGGGCGGCGAGGGTGCGGTGCATGGCGCAGGCCACCGCGTTGATCAGGTCCTTCTGCCATGGGGTTGGGGCGAGCCCTTGGAACCCTTGCGGAAACTCGTCGGCGATATAGTTGGTGGAAAGCACCCCCGAGGCGAAGCGGTCCTGATCCATTACCGCCGACAGGAAGGGCGTGTTGTGCCCCGGCCCCTCGATGTGGAAGTCCTCCAGCGCCCGCGCCATGCCAGCGATCGCCCCGGCGCGGTCGGGGGCCCAGACGCACAGCTTGGCGATCATCGGATCGTAGAACATCGAGATTTCGTCACCCTCGCGCACCCCGGTGTCGTTGCGCACGCGATAGGTTTCGTGATCGCCCTCTGCCGGCGGCTGGTAGCGCACCAGACGTCCGATGGACGGCAGGAACTTGCGGTAGGGATCCTCGGCGTAGATGCGACTCTCGATCGCCCAGCCGTCGATCGCCAGGTCGTCCTGCGCAAAGCCAAGCGGCTCGCCGGCCGCCACGCGGATCATCTGCTCGACCAGATCGACGCCGGAGATCAGTTCGGTGACCGGGTGCTCGACCTGAAGACGAGTGTTCATCTCCAGGAAATAAAACGATTTGTCCTGGCCGACCACGAACTCCACCGTGCCCGCCGAGTCGTAGTTCACGGCCATGGCCAGGGCCACCGCCTGGGCGCCCATGGCGGCGCGGGTGGCGCCATCGAGCAGGGGCGAGGGCGCCTCCTCGATGACCTTCTGGTTGCGCCGCTGGATGGAGCATTCCCGCTCGAACAGATGGACGACATGGCCGTGCCGGTCGCCAAGCACCTGGATCTCGATGTGGCGGGGGTTTTCGATGAACTTCTCGATGAAGATGCGATCGTCCCCGAACGCCCCCTTGGCTTCGCCGCGCACGGCGGGAAAGCCCTCCTCCACGTCGCGGCGATTCCAGGCCACTCGGATGCCCTTGCCGCCGCCGCCCGCCGAGGCCTTGATCATCACCGGATAGCCGATCTCCTCGCCGATCTGGATGGCGTGGGCGACATCGTCGATCTCCCCCACATGGCCGGGAACGACCGACACCTTGGCGGCGGCGGCGAATTTCTTGGAGGCGATCTTGTCGCCCATGGCGTCGATAGCGGCGGGGTTCGGCCCGATGAAGACGACGCCAGATTCTGCACAAAGTCGTGCGAATTGAGCATTTTCCGAGAGAAAGCCGAAGCCAGGATGGATGGCCTCCGCGCCGGTCTCCCGCGCCGCGGCGATGATTTTCTCGCCCACCAGATATGACTGGGCCGCCGGTGAGGGACCGATGAACACCGCCTCCTCGGCCATCTCCACCGCCAGCGATCCGGCGTCGGCTTCCGAATAGACCACCACCGTGGAGATCCCCAGGCGGCGGCAGGTCTTGACGATGCGCACCGCGATCTCGCCGCGGTTGGCGATCAGGATTTTCGCGAACATCTAGCTTGGGGTCGCCCGTTTCCACACTATGTTCAAGCGAGTAGACGCGCGCCCGGCGATTGACAACCACCGCGGTCCGACGCCGCTCCAAAGGACGTCGAAATGACCGAGACCACCGACTTGGCCCGCACCTCGCCCTCGGGCATCGACCTGACGGCGCCCAGCGACGCCGAGCGAGCCCGCCTGGAGGCGTCCCTGAGCCGCGAGGAGCGCGATGTCCTGCTGCACCATGGCACCGAGGCGGCCTTCTGCGGCGGCCTGCTGGATAACAAGCAGGACGGTGTCTATTGCTGCCGCCTGTGCGGCCTGCCGCTCTTCCGGGCCAAGACCAAGTTCGAAAGCGGCACCGGCTGGCCGAGCTTTTTCGCTCCCTTCGACGAGATGCACGTCGCCGCCATCCGCGACACCAGCCACGGCATGGTCCGCGTCGAGACCCGCTGCGCGCGCTGCGGCAGCCACCAAGGCCACCTCTTCCCCGACGGCCCGCCCCCGACCCGCAACCGCTACTGCATCAATTCGGTGTCGCTGGTGTTCGTGATGAACGGCGAACCGCTGCCCGATCCGTTGGGCCGGGGGGATCGGCTGGGGTAGCGGGCACTCACCGCGACAGCGAGAGCTGTCGACCACCGAGGCCCGCGAAAGCCCGCATACGACATGTGAGCACGATTACCTGCTGCCGTTGGCCCGCACGATTTAAAGCGTCGAACATGCGCTCTATCCTGTCGTCGTCGGAAAAGACGAGCGCGTCATCGAGGATTATGGGCACGGGTTCGGCGTGTTCGCAAATCATCGAACCCATGGCCAGCCGAACCAGGACCGCGATCTGCTCCCGCGTGCCGTCGGACAGGCGATCATATCTCTCGGGCGGCGCGCCATCCCGCGCCACCGCTGTCAAGCCGAAATTGTCGCCAAACTCGGGGGCCGCGCTGGGAAAAAGGTCGTTCAAATAGGGTTGCAGGCGACGCATGATGGGCGCATTAAGCTTCTGGCTCTGTTCGCGATAACTACACTCGATCGTTTCGCGCAGGAGTTGAAGTAGGCTCACGTGCGATTGGAGGCGGTATCTTTCCCGCTCGCACAGATCGAGTTCTTCCGCCATTTCCGCGACTTTTTCGCCGAGGCCTTCCGCCCCGATCGCAGAAACGAGACCCTCCAGCCTCGCTATTTCGCGCTCGAGTCCCCCCACCTTTGCACGCTGTCCCTCGATCGCTTGTCGGAGGCGGTCGATGCGGTTCCGCAACCGTTCGATTTCCGTCTTTGTCGGCGTAATCTTGCGCTGTGCGAGCAAAGCCGCCGCGCACAACCCGTGCTGCCTTTTCGCCTTTTCGACCTTGTCGACGGCCTTTGCGAAGAGGTTCGCGCGGCCTCCGTCGGGCAAAGAAGCGAGATCAGCTTCACGGCCGCGACGAATTTCTTTGAGCTCGCCATCGAGGGCGCCGATGTCTTTGGCCACTTGCACAAGAATCTCACTCTGCGCATCCGCGATCCCCGCCTGTCTCTGATGTTCGCGCCGAGCCTCGGCCCGCCTCGTCGATATCGCCTGCAATTCCTGTTCGATGACCTCCGTGCTCGGGAGTTTGGCGCGGCCGGTCGTCTTTAGGGCCTGGTCGATTTGGTCATCCAGTGTGGCGACCTCGGCGCCGAGCCGCGCGATCTCTGTGGCGAGGTCGCCTCGGGGCACGCCGAGTACTCTCAATTGGGTGAGAACGGCCGTCCTGTCATCCTCCAGACGCCGCCTGCGCGCATAGGATTCCCGAAACTGTTCGACAGATAGGAGTCCGGCCTTGCAGACTAGACTCGCAACTTGGCTCTCGATGGCCTTAAGGCGGTCGTATTCGGCCCGTCCGAACGCGGCTGGCGGCGAAGCGGTGACGGTCGCAAGATCCCCTACTGTCACAACCGTCGTTCGCAGGACCGAAAGGGTGACCTCTCCCTTTGCCGGAACGCCGTCGATCCGAACCCCGCTCCGGTCGGCGTCGCCAACTCTTATGTCGAGCCGCGCCGCGCCAGCTTCGAGTCGCGCCTTAAGCTGTCCGCGCTCACGTTCGAGAGCGTCCAGTTTGTCGTTGGCGTCGGCCGTGGTCTTGTTGGCGCTCAACTCCGCGTCTACCGGGCCGAGTTGCCGAGAGACACCCTCCAAGGTTTTTAGTCGGATCGCGAGACCATCTCGCTTCTGGATGGCCGTGTGAGCCGAAGCCAACAATTTGAGGGCGCTCTCTGCGCCCTCGTCGATCTTGAGATGCGCGTCCAGCTTGTCCTGCGCCGCCCGGGCTTCCTGATGAATCTTTCGCGCCACGCTGGATCGCTCGTTCAGCGACCCGATCTCCTCGTCGATAACCGATTCGCGCGCCCGACCGCCGTCAATGCGAGTGGCGCAGTCGGTGAGCGTTTGCGAGGCTTGAACGGCGACTTGCAACGCCCCCGATGCTTGGCATTCGGCCAACTCCGCCTTCGCAAGCGCGATTTGCGCTTCCTTCGATCTCTCCAAGTCTACGCCGGCACCTTCGAGATCAGCCTGCATTTTTGCAAGCACACCTGGATCCGTGAGCGTGGTACGCTCAGACGTGAGCCGCTCAAGCGTCGCCAAGTTGTCGTCGGCTAGCTGCAACCGCTGCCGCATCTCCTCTGTCTGCGAGGTTAGCGATTCGACGCGTCCGATGGCGCGACGGAGTAAACCATTGGTCTTCGGCTTGCCGCCGTCGGTAAGCTGCTGGTCCAGCTCCGCCTTGATCTTCTTCAAGACGTCGCGCGCGCGTTCCCCGCCCACCAGCGTGCCCACTTCCGCCTCCACAATGGCGCTCAGGGTATCGGCGGCGGCTCCGGCGAGGGTTGGTTTCTCGAATGACTCCCCTTGACTCACCCAGAGGAGACCAAAGGCGGCTTCGTCCACGGATCGCCCGCTCCCCGGCTGAATTCCAAGAATTTCCCAAAGAAGCTCGTCGGCCTGTCGTCCGCGAGCGATCTCCGTTCCGTCTCTGATGAGCGAAGCTGACGGGCTGCGGACAAATGTCTTGGCGACTATGAAGTCGTGGCCGTCATGAGTGAATCCTAGCCGCACGGAAAGCGGTAACGACAGACCCTCGGTGCAGAGGTCCACGACCGCGCGATTGCTGGTCTTATGACGCTCGAAAAGGCAGACGCGCATCGCCTTGAAGATAGTTGACTTGCCGGCTTCATTCCCGGCCGCGAGGATGTTTACCCCATCGCCTAGTCCCTCGACCGTGACCGGTGCGCCGAAGGGGCCTGCCCCATCCACCATGACGCTGGTGATCCTCATGGGGCTGCCTCGGCTGTCTCGCCGCCCGCAATAAGATATAGCTCCATCAAGGCGTCCGAGGCTCGTCGCCGGTCCACCAAGTCCTTTGCCTCATCTTCTGAAATCGCCCGCAATGCGTCGGCCACGGAACGGAGCACTCCGTCGAAGTCGATACGTTCGAG
>JBDTIW010000288.1:0-2893 GCA_039936215.1 Caulobacteraceae bacterium
GATACGTAGCCACGGACCGCCGAAGGTCCTCTATGAACCCCCAAGAAAACGAAAAATCCAGGCCAACTGCTTCCCACGGCTCTTATCTTAGCGCCTATGGGCTGAAAGCCCGCGCTACAAAGGGCGCCATGATCGATCGGCTAAGTTTGCGCCCATGGGCTTCCAGCCCGCCCGTGACGGCGCATAAAAAGAGCGGGCTGGAAGCCCGCGCTACGAGGTGGAATTCAAGCCGCCCTCCGCGCCGCGTAGCGGCCGGCGCCGAGATCGACGACGCGGCCATAGCGGGTGAGGGTGATCAGGGTCTGGGCGATGCGCGCCTCCACCCGCTTGCCGCCCTTCTTGAAGCCCCGCGCCAGTTCGGCGGCGGTCATCGGGCGGGCGGCGGCGGCCAGGCGGGCTTCCACGGCCAGGGGCTGTTCCAGGCGGTCGGCGGGGAAGGCCGGCAAGGCCCTGTCGATGGCGACCACGGCGCCGGCCAGATCGAGGTCGCCGGTCCTGGCGACCTTCCCCTTGGCGAAGCGCGGAACCTGATAGTCGGGGCGCAGCCAGCGGATATGCCCCGCCGCCTCCTCGGCCGCCCGCGCTGCGTTGAGGGCGACCAGGTTTTCCAGGACCCGCGCGTCGGAAAGATCGGCCGGCCAGCCGTAGGCGGCGGCGGTCAGGGCGTCGATGGTCTCGTGAAGTTCCTTGACGATCAGCACCCGCCCGCGCCGCTTGACGTCTTCTTCGGCGGCCGACAGGGCGGCGCCGGCGCGGAGCTTTTCCAACACGTAGTCGTTGCGCGCGTGCGTGGCCCCGGCCGGCTCGGGCCGCGCCACCCCGGGCACGTCGCACAGTTCGGCCAGGAAGAGCTGATAATTGGCCCGCTCGGCGCTCCCCTCGCCGCCCGTCCACCGCTCGATGAAGCCCTCAACGTCCACGCCGGTCCCCGTTCATGGGCAATTGGCGGCAGGCGGGGGGTGGGGTCAAGGCGCGGGCCACGCCATGGCCGCTTCAGCCCGCTCGACATGGACGCCCCGCGAAGCCCTTACGCGGCCGCCGTGAGTGGCCGGGCGCGATCGATGCGCTGACGCTCGCGGGGGCTGTGCATGGCCTGCCAAAGATCGCCCCGCCGCTGCACGTTGAGCCAGAAGTCGGGGCTGTTGCCGAACACGCGCGCCAGGATCAGCGCGGTCGCGGCGGTGACGTTACGGCGATCGTTGCACAGTTCGTTGACGTGCTTGCGCTGCACGCCCATCGCCTCGGCCAGCGCCGCTTGAGTCAACCCGATCGGCGCCATGAACTCCTCGGTCAGTATCTCGCCGACGCTTACCGGCCTGCGCTTGGTCATCAACATGGTTCACCTCAATCGTAGCTATGATCGTCCAGATACAGGTCACTCGCTTCGCCCCGGCCGCCATCCCAGAGGAATATAAGCCGCCATTGCTTATTGACGCGGATGGAGTGGAACGCCCAAAGCCGGCCCCGCAGCTTCTCGAAGTGGTTGCTGGGCGGCACGCGCAAATCCTGGTCCGTCGTCGCATCGTCGATCATCTGGAGCTTGCGGAACACGCGGTCTTCGAGACCGGATGGGATTTTGCGGGATCGGACATCGTCGACAAAGAAATCCCGCAGCCAGCCATCCCGAAAGCTCACGATCATCCCGCAACTCCCACCCGTTACCTTGTACCACTCCATAGGACACAAAGCTAGCGATTTGAGAGTCGATCGATGATCCGCCCGTGGCGTGTGAAGGTGGCCGTGTCGCGAGCCGCCTCACCCCGCTCCACTTTCCCCCACAACGCGCAGCACCTCCACCGGTCCGCCCGCCCTGCCATCCTCGAAAACTCCCACGCTCAGCACGCCGGTGAAGACGGCGCCGGTGTCCAGATTGGTGCGGTGGGGGAGGATTTCGGGGCGGGCGGGGTCGGGCTTGCCGCGCCAGCGGGGCGTGTGGCCGTGGACGACGTGGCGGGGCAGGGCGGCGGCCGGCGCGGCCAGGAAGGCGCCCCGAATCCACAACAGGGTGCGCTCGTCCTGGTTCTCCACCGGCACGCCAGGGGCGACGCCGGCATGGACATAGAGTCGGTGGGCGTCCAGGCGATAGAGCGGCAGGGCCTCCAGCCAGGCGAGGTGGGTGGCGGGGATTCGGGCCTCGCCGCCATAGGATTGCAGCGTCCGGTCGCCACCGTTGGTGGTCCAATGCTCCACGGCGCTCCATCGGCGGGTAGTCAGGGCGAGGGTCATCATCGCCTCGTGATTGCCCTTAAGGCAGATCCACGAGGGTCCCTCCGTCAACGTGATCAGGGTCTCGACCACGCCCTTGGCGTCGGGGCCGCGATCGACATAGTCACCCAGGCAGATCACCGTATGGGAGGTTGCGCCCGCATGGCCCCCGATGGCCTGCATCGCCATTCGCAACAGGTCCAGGCGGCCGTGGATATCGCCGATGGCGTAGGTGAGGGAGGGTGGGGGGTTGGTCATTTCTCAAGGACGTTGCGGTCGCCGGACGCCCCCTCCACCGCTTCGCGGTCCCCCTCCCCCGCGAAGAGGCGCAGGGGAGGATAAACGAGTCAGACCCCAAATCAATCCTCCCCCGCAAAGCGGGGGAGGTGGCGCGGCGCTCTTTCTCGCGCCGTGACGGAGGGGGCGCAAGGCCGCGGGCGAGATTTTGGACACAGGGCTCCGCCATGGACCTTTCGCCTTGACATAATCATATAACGATATCTTTATATCTATATGGGACTGAGCTGCGATCGGACGGTGGAGGTGTTGCGCGCGGCGGGCGAGCCGACGCGGCTGCGCATTCTGGCCCTCTTGGCGCGCGAGGAGTTGGCGGTGCTGGAGCTGGCGCGCATCCTGGGCCAGAGCCAGCCTCGGGTCTCCCGCCATCTGCGCCTGCTGGCCGAGGCCG
>JBDTIW010000289.1:0-9605 GCA_039936215.1 Caulobacteraceae bacterium
GATCGCCGGCAGGAAGCCGGTCCAGTAGCTGGCGCCGGGTCCGATCCGCAGGGCGAGCAGAAATCCCGCCGCCACCACCAGGGGGCCGACGGTCAACGGCAGCCGGGATCCGATCCGCCCGGCCAGACCGCCCATCAGGGGCGATGTCACGGCGATCACCAGGGGAAACGGCAGCAGCGCCGCCCCCGCCGCCGTGGCTGAATAACCCGCCGCCTGGATCAACACATAGGGGATCAGGACGAGGAGGCCGCCCAGGGCGCCGTAGAGCAGGAAGGTCAAGGCCGTCAGGCCCACGAAATCGCGCGACCCGAATAACGCCAGCGGCATCATCGCTTTGTCGCCCTTGCGCTTCTCGACCCAGAGGAAGGCCGCCATCAGCGCGGCCCCGACGGCCAGGGCGAGTTCGGCCGCGGCGCCCCAGCCGCTTCTGCCCGTGCCCAGGGTGAGGCCCCAGGTCAGGGCGCCCAGCGCCGCCGTGGCCAGGAAGGCCCCGGAAAGATCGAGCGCCGAATGGCCGTCATCGGCGGCGTCGCGGACAAAAGCGAAGGCCAGCGCCACCGATCCCGCCGCCAGCGGCAGGTTGATTAGGAAGATCGCGCGCCAGCCAACGGTGTCGATCAGCCACCCCCCCAGGACCGGCCCCAGGGCGCCGGCCACGGCCCCGGTCGCCGCCCAGACGCCGATGGCCCGCCCCTTGGCTTCGCCCTGGAAGGCGGCGCCGAGAATGGCGAGGCTGCTCGGCATCAAGAGGGCGGCGGCGATCCCCTGAACCGTCCGGCCGACCAGGAACCAGGTCAGGTTGGGCGCGACGGCGCAGGCGGCCGACGCGGCGGCGAACAGGGCGACGCCCCCGATGAGGATTTTGCGCCGTCCGAAACGATCGCCCAGGGCGCCGCCGAATAGCAGCAAGGCGCTGAGCGGAAGGAGGTAGGCGTTGATCACCCACTGCAGATCCGCCGCCCCGCCGTGCAGACTGGCGCCGATCGACGGCAGGCCCACATTGACCACCGACCCGTCGATAAAGGCGAGGCTCGACGCCAGAATGGTGGTGGTCAGCACCAGACGGGGATGAGGCGTTTGCCCGCCCGCCCGCGCAACCATCGCGCCGACCTGGTCGCAGGCAGGGTGAAGCGCGGAACTCACGCCCCCACCATCCCCAGCACCGCCGCGCCGTAGCGCTCCAGCTTTCCCTGGCCGACGCCGTCGATGGCCAGCAGGGCGACGCGGGTCGCCGGTTTTTGCCGGGCGATGTCGGCCAGGGTCCGATCGTGGAAGATGACGTATGGTGGCACGCGCTGGCGGGCCGCCTCGTCGCGGCGCCAGGCGCGCAGGGTCTCGAATAGGGGCCCGTCGCCGCCAGTCGTCGCGGCGCGGGCGAGGACGCGACGTTTGCGCGGGCGGTCCGCGGCGGCGCCCCCGGCCTCCCGCGGCGCGTGGCGCACGCTCACCGGCCGCTCGCCGCGATAGACGGCGCGGACAGCGTCGGCCTCGCCCATTCCGATCAACGGACGGCCGTCGTTGGCGTGTTCCACGAGCAGCCCCTCGAACAGAAGCTGATCGATCAGCGCGCGCCAGCCGGCGGCGTTGAATTCGCCCCCGACGCCGAAGGTGCTTAGAGCGGCCTCGGCGGGATGGACGTCCTTCGTCTTTCCGAGCAGATGGTCCACCAGCCGCCCACGCCCGAACCGGCCGCCCAGGCGATGCACGGCCGACAGGGCCTTGCGCGCCGCTTCGCTGGCGTCGATCCCCTCGACAGGGGTCAGGCATAGATCGCACTGGCCGCAGGCCTCCACATCCGTCTCGCCGAAATAGCGCCGCACGGCGGCGGCGCGGCAGGCGGTTCCGTCCAGCATGGCGTAAAGCTGGCGCGCCTTGCGGTTCTGGACCTGGGCGACGGCGTCCGGAATGTCGCGCCGGCGGATGCGCTCCAGCGCCCAGGCCATGTCGGAAGGGCCGTAGAGGGTGATCCCCTCCGCCGGCGCCCCGTCGCGCCCGGCCCGGCCGATCTCCTGCCAATAGGCCTCGATGGCCGCCGGCGGATCGGCGTGGATCACGAAGCGGACGTCGGGCTTGTCGATCCCCATGCCAAAGGCGATGGTCGCCACCATCACCGCCCCGTCCTCGGCCAGAAACCAGGCCAGCCGATCGCGCCGCACCGTCTTGTCCAGCCCGGCGTGATAGGCGCGCGCCGCCACCCCGTCGGCGGCCAGGTCGTCGGCCAGCCGTTCGGCCCCGTCGCGCGTGCCGCTGTAGACGATTCCTGAACGGCCGGGCCGCGCCTTGACCAGGGCCGACACCCGGGCATGGCCGCGACCGCGCTTGCGTTCGGCGGAAAGGGCGAGTTCCGGCCGGGCGAAGCTGGCCACGAACTCGGCGGCGTCCAGCAGCCTGAGCTCGGTGCGGATGTCTTCGCGGGTGCGGGCGTCGGCGGTGGCGGTGAGGGCCAGGCGCGGCACGTCGCCGAACAGATCCGCGAGGCGTCCGAGGGTGCGGTATTCAGGCCGAAAGTCGTGCCCCCACTGGCTGACGCAGTGCGCCTCGTCGACCGCGATCACGGCCAGCGGAACGCGCCTCAGCCGCTCCAGGGATGACGGCGTCATCAAGCCTTCCGGCGACAGATAGATCAGGTCGAGCGCCCCGGCGGCCAGCCGGCTCCAGGTCTCCTCGCGCTCGCCCTCCGAAAGGGCCGAATCCATGCGCGCCGCCGCCACGCCCAACTGCTTGAGCGCCTCCACCTGATCGCTCATCAGGGCGATGAGCGGCGAGACCACCAGGCCGACGCCGGGGCGCAATATGGCCGGTATCTGGTAGCAGACGCTCTTGCCGCCGCCGGTGGGCAGGACCGCGACGGCGTTTCGCCCAGCCAGGATTTCGCCGATCACGCCGGCCTGCAGGCCGCGGAACTCGGCGTGGCCAAAGGTGCGCCGCAACACGTCGCGGGCCTGATCGAGAGTGGGGGGCACGGCGGCCTTATGACAGGCGCCGCGGCGGGGCGGAAGGCCGGCGCCTTAAGCGAGCGAACTGTTCCTCCCCCGTCCTCTCACGGGGAGGTGGCGGCGAAGCCGACGGAGCGGGCGGGTGAAGGAGCGCCGGCGCGCGACCGCCGCCCCCTCCACCGCTTCGCGGTCTCCCTCCCCCGCTTCGCAGGGGAGGATCCCTTCATCCCGCCCGCCTTGGCATGCAACCAGTTCCCCTGCTTAAGCGCCCGTCAATCCTCTCGCGCGCTTGCTGCGGGTGGGCTAAGACGCCGCCGGGCGGCAAGCGCGAGGAACCAGGCATGGCGAACGCTTACGGCGGCGGCCCCGGCGCTCCGCCGCCCAAGGCCAGGCGATCCCCACTCCAGGCCTTGATCTACTGGACCCTGGTGCTGGGCGTTTGGGGGCTGATTTTCATCGGCGGATTCCTGGCCGTGTTCGCCACGGGCCTCCCCGACACCTCCAAGCTCTACGCCGTCAGCCGCCAGCCCTCGATCACCTATCTCGACCGCTCCGGCGCGGTGGTCGCGGTGCGCGGCAGCCAGTACGCGCCGCCCGCCGACATCGACGCGCTGCCCCCTTACGTGCCGGCCGCCTTCGTGGCCATCGAGGATCACCAGTTCTATCACCACTTCGGGTTCAATCCGTGGGGCATGCTGACCTCGGAGATCTATAACCTCGCCCACCCCGGCGGCGCCCTGCGGGGCGGCTCGACGATCACCCAGCAACTGGCCCGCAACCTCTTCCTCACCCCCGCCCAGACCTATCGGCGCAAGGCCCAGGAGCTGGTGCTGGCGGTATGGCTGGAGATGCATTTCACCAAGAAGCAGATCCTGGCTCTCTACCTCAATCGGGTGAACTTCGGCGGCGGGGCCTATGGCATCGAGGCGGCGTCGCAGCGCTATTTCAACAAGCCGGCCTCGGGCCTCACCGTCGGCGAAGCGGCCCTGCTGGCCGGGACCATGAAGGGGCCCTCGCGCTACAACCCGGCCGCCAATTCCGTCCGCGCCGCCAAGCGCGCCACCGTGGTCCTCAACGAGATGGCGGGCATGGGGGCGATCACCGACGCCGAGCGCGACGCGGCCTTCCGCCAGCCGGTCCACGTCTCGGCCACCCTGGCCAACCAGAGGGCGCAGTATTTCGTCGACTGGCTGGACGCCCAGGTGCGCGCCCAGGTGGGCGAGCCGACCCAGGATCTGGTGGTGGAGACCACCCTCGATCTTCCCATCCAGGCCGCCGCCGAACAGACGGTGCGCGCCGGCGTCGCCGCCCACGCCAGGGAGGGGGTTGGCCAGGGCGCCCTGGTGGCCCTGGACGGGGAGGGGCGGGTGCGCGCCTATGTCGGCGGCGCCGTCTATGCCGATAGCCAGTTCGACCGCGCCACGCAGGCCCGCCGCCAGGCCGGTTCGGCGTTCAAGCCCTTCGTCTATCTGACCGCCATGGAGGCCGGCCACACCCCCTCCGAACAGGTGGTCGACGAGCCGATCACCATCGGCAACTGGACGCCGCGCAACTACACCGGCCGCTATCTGGGGGCGATTACGCTGGAGACCGCCCTGGCCCAGTCGATCAACACCGTGGCAGCGCGCTTGGCCAACCAGGTCGGCACCGTGCGGGTGGCCGAGACCGCCCATCGCCTGGGCATCACCTCCAAGATCCAGACCGACCCGTCCATGGCCCTGGGCGCGGTGGAGGTCAGCCCCCTGGAAATGGCGACCGCCTATGACGCCTTCGCCAACGGCGGCCAGCGGGTGCGCCCCTTCGGCATCGAGCGCATCCGCACCGCGTCCGGCAAGCTCCTCTACGACCACGGCGCGCCGGCCCGCGACAGCGTCATCGGCAATCCGGCCCTCGGCTACATGATCGCGATGATGCGCCAGGTGATCGCCTCTGGCACCGGCGGGCGGGCCAGGGTCGGCGGCTACGACCTGGCCGGCAAGACCGGCACCACCAGCGACTACAAGGACGCCTGGTTCGTCGGCTACACCGGCGGCTTCACCGCCGCGGTCTGGGTGGGCAAGGACGACAACACCCCCATGCGCAAGGTGACCGGCGGCGGCGCTCCGGCCGAGATCTGGCACAATTTCATGGCCGCCGCCCTGCCGCGCCTGGCGGCGCGCTCGATCCCCGGCGGCGAGGCCCCCGCGCCCGCGCCCGCCGACGCGATCGGCGATATGCTGCAAGGCGCCGAGACGCCGGCGCCGGGCCCCGACGCCGAGGCGCCGCCGGCGACGGACTTCAATACCTCCGACACGCCCCCAGAGCCCCGCCGGGGACGACCGCCCCCGGCGGATCAACCGCCCTATTGAATTCGGTATCGCCTTAGCGGAATCCCGCTTCCAGCTTGGCCAGGCCGGCGTCGATCAGGGGATCGGACTTGGTGCCGGCGATGCGGGCGGCGAGGACGGTTTCGGCGGCGTGGGTGGCGAGGTCGGCGGCGGCGGCCTTGACCTCGGCGGCGGCGGCGGCCTCGGCGACGGCGATCTTGCGCACCGCCAGATCGCGCATGCGCCGCACGTCTTCCTCCAGGGCGGCGGCGGCCTCGGCGCGCAGACGCTCGGCGTCTTCCCGCGCGGCGGCCAGCATCTCGGCGGCGGCCTTTTCGGTCTCCTCGCGCTGGACGTTGATTTGGGCCAGGAGGGCCTTGGCCTCTTCGCGCAGCAGGGTGGCCTCGTCGAGCTGGGCCTGGATCTTGGCCCCGGCGTCGTCGAGCGCCTTCATCGCCATGCCCGGCGCCTTGGCCCACACCAGGATACCGGCGAAGACGATCAGGGCGATAAAGATCCAGAAGTGGGCGTCCTGGGGATTGGTCAGCACGGACATGGGGCGATGATTTCCTAAGCCTGAGCCGCCGGAGCGCCCAGGGCCCGCTCGACCTCGCCGCCGGTCGCCGCGGCGCCGGTCAGGCGTTCGATCATGGCGCGGGCGGTGTCGGCGGCGATGGTGCGGACGTGGCCCATGGCTTCGCCCTTGGTCGCCGCGATGCGCGCCTCAGCTTCCTCGAAGCCCTTGGCTAGGCGGCCGGCCTCCTCGGCGCGGCGGCCGGCGGCGGCGGTCTTGGCCTGCGCCTTGGCGCCGGCGGCGACCTGGCGGGCGTTTTCGCGCGCCTCGTCCATTTCGCCGGCCGCCGCCTTGGCCTGGGCCTCGGCCTCGCCCTTCAGCCGCCGCGCCTCGGCGATGTCGCCGGCGATCTTGGCCTCGCGGGCGTCGATCGCCCCGCCGACGCTGGGCACGAACACCTTGGCGAACAGGACGTAGAGCACCGCGAAGACGATCAGGACCCAGACGATCTGGCCGGGCCATTGCGCGGGGTCGAACTGCGGCAGGCCGCTCGTGCCGGCCGGCGGCGCGGCGGGGACGGGAAGGGCCATGGAAGTCTTCTAGATCTTCACGAACAGGATGATGAAGCCCATCACCAGGCCGAAGATCCCCATGGATTCGGCCAGAGCCATGCCCAGGAAGAGCCAGACCCGCTCGCCGGCGGCGGCCGATGGATTGCGGATGGCGGCCTGCAGATAGTTGCCGAACAGGATGCCGAGGCCGGCCCCGGCCCCGATCAGGCCGGTCATCGCGAGGCCCGCGCCGATATATTTGGCTGCTGTAATGTCCATTGCTATTCCGTATCCCTCTAGGTTGTCTTGAAGGTCAGTGGCCGTGATCGAGGTTCACGACTTCGTTGAGATAGACGCAGGCCAGGGCGGCGAACACGAAAGCCTGCAGAAAGGCGACGACGAATTCCAGCGCGGTGAGGCCGATGATCATCACGAACGACACCGCCCCGCCGATCAGGCCCAGCTTCTCGAATCCCGCGCCATGGAGTCCGAACAGGCCAAGCCCGATCACGAAGGAGGCGAACATATAGGTCACGACGTGACCGCCCAGCATGTTGCCGAACAGTCGCATGGCCAGGGTCATCGGCCGCACTAAAAACGAGATGAGCTCTATGGGCATCATGAAGATGGCCATCGCCAAGGGCATCCCCGACGGCCAGAAGAGCTTGAAGAAGCCCAGGCCGTTGCGCGCGAAACCGACCACGATGACGGTGGTGAAGGTCATCACCGCCAGGGCGGCGGTGACCGCCAACTGGGAGGTGACGGTGAAGCCGCCGGGGGCCAGGCCGATGATGTTCAACGTGGCGATGAGCAGGAAGAGGGTGAACACGAAGGGCAGAAAGGCGCGGCCGCGCTCGCCGATGATGCCGCCGGTCAGCGTGCTGTCGACCATGCCGTAGAGCATTTCCGCCAGGGCCTGCATCCTTCCCGGCACCAGGGCGCGCCGCGCGGAAACCAGGAAGAACACCGAGATCAGGGTCGCGGCGATCAGCATGAAGAGAACCGAATTGGTGATCGACAGGTCGATCAGGCCCAGGCCCGGAATCCGGACGGGCAGCGGCACGATCCTGGTGACCAGGAACTGCTCCATCGGTTCGATCGCGGCCATGCTCGCCTTTTAGTCCTTCACTCGTCTTCGTCGTCGTCCGGAACCGAAGCGGTCGGCCCCGCTTTCGCCGCCGCCCGCGCGCTGATGCGCGAAGCCGTGGCGATGGTGGCGTAGATCGACAGCCCAGCGCCGATCAACAGGCCAACGATCACCCCCCAAGGCCCGGTGTGGGCGAAATGATCGACCAGCCATCCCAGGCCCACGCCGCCCAGCACCCCGCCCAGCATCTCGCTCAGCATGCGATAGCCTTGACCGGCCTCCGCTCCGACGCCCTTGGCGCCGGGTTTGGCGGCCCGGCCGGCGTCGAACGCATCGAGCCGCCCTTCGAGATGGCCCAGGGCGCCCTGGCTCGATTCCTCCGGCTTTGGCATGGACTTCTAAAAGGTCCCTTTGGCCGACCCCACACATCCCCACCGCGGCCCGGCCAGGTCGGCGCGGAAACTATAGACGCGCGCCGCGGGCGTCAAGATAACGTGATCGGGGACTAATAGACTGATATGGAACAAATAAACCCGCGCGGGGTTGACCGCGTCGCCATCCGCCCGCTGGCCAACTCGATCCATCGAGGTGATCCCATGCTGAAACTCTACTACACGCCGGGTGCCTGCTCCCTGGCCTCCCATATCGCCCTCGAAGAAGCCGGCGCGGACTACGATGTCGAGCGCGTCGACCTGCGCTTGGGCGAGCAGAGGGCGGGCGCCTATCTGGCGGTCAATCCCAAGGGCCGCATGCCGGCCCTGCTGACGGACCGCGGCGTGCTCACCGAAAACCCGGTCATCCTGGGCTACATCGCCCAGAGCTTTCCGGACGCGAAACTCGCGCCCAACGACGACAGCTTCGCCTTCGGCGACATGCAGGCCTTCAACCTGTTCCTCGCCACCACGGTGCATGTGGCCTTCGCCCACGCCTTCCGGCCCGAACGCTACGGCGAGGGGGAAGAGGCGGCGCGGGCGATGCGGGCCAAGGTTCCGCAATCCCTGGCCGACGCCTTCGCCCTGATCGAGACCAAGCTCTCCGACGGTCGCCCTTTCGTGCATGGCGAGGCCTACACCGTTTCCGACCCCTATTTGTTCTTGTTCGAGCATTGGCTGGACAGCCGCAGGATCGACGGCCATCCGCTGGGCCGTCTGGCCGACTTCCCTAGCGTCGCCGCCCACCACGCCCGCGTCGCGGCGCGTCCCGCCGTGGCCAGGGTGCTGGCGGCGGAGGCGGCGGCGTAACGAGGGGCGACTACCGCGCCGCCATGGCCTCGGCCTGGCTCAGGTCCACCGACACCAGTTGGGAGACGCCCTTTTCGCGCATGGTGACGCCATAGAGGCGGTCCATGCGGGACATGGTCAGGGGATTGTGGGTGATGGCAATGAAGCGCGTGGGTGCGCGGGTCCGCATCTCGGCCAGCAGGTTGCAGAAGCGCTCCACATTGGCGTCGTCCAGGGGCGCGTCCACCTCGTCGAGGAAACAGATCGGCGCCGGGTTGGCCAGGAAGACCGCGAAGATCAGGGCCACGGCGGTGAGCGCCTGTTCGCCGCCGCTCATCAGGCTCATCACCGCCATCCGCTTGCCCGGCGGACAGGCGTAGATTTCCAGGCCCGCTTCCAGGGGGTCCTCCGACTCCACCAGCCGCAGCTCCGACTGGCCGCCCTGGAAAAGGGTGGTGAACAGGGCGCGGAAATGGCCGTCGATGATCGTGAAGGCGGCCATCAGGCGCTCGCGGCCTTCGGCGTTGAGTTCGGCGATGGCGGCGCGCAGGCGGCTGAGGGCCCCGGCCAGATCCCCGCGCTCGGCGTTGAGGGTAAGCAGGCGGCCGGCAAGTTCGGCGGCATCCGCCTCGGCCATCAGGTTCACCGGGCCGATGGCGTCACGCTCGCGCTCCAAAGCGGTCAGGCGGGCCTCGGCGGCGGCGGCGTCCACGGCCGCCGGGGCGGCGCCCTGCGCCAGTTGCTGTTCGAGAGCTTCTTCGGTGAGGCCGGCCGCCGAGACCAGGGCGTCGGCATGTTCAGTGAGACGTTGGCGCGCCGCCTCCAGATGGGCCGCCAAACCGGCCCGGGACTCGCGGGCGTCGGCGGCGTCGGCGTCGGCGGCGCGCGCCGCGCGGTCGGCCTCGGCGCGGACCGTCTCGGCGGCGGCCAGGGCGTCGCCGGTTTCGACGTGGCGGCCCTCGGCGGTCGCTAGTTCGTCCAGCAGCCGGGC
>JBDTIW010000290.1:0-4141 GCA_039936215.1 Caulobacteraceae bacterium
GTCAGATGGTCGAAGGTCAGGTCCTCGCCGCGCCCGCAATACTGGCAGGCGAAACAGTCGCGCAGGAAGAGGTTGAACCGCGTGAAGGCCGGCGGCCGATCCTGGGCCACATAGCTCTTGAGCGACACCACGCTGGGCAGGCGCATTTCGAAGGACGGCGAGTGGACGAGCTGGTCGTAGGTGGAGACCACGTCGACGCGGCCCAGGAACACCGCCTTGATGGTTTCCTGCCAGGACCACAGCGACAGGGGGTAGTAGGACAGCGGTCGATAGTCGGCGTTCAGCACCAGGGCGGGCGCGCCGGAAGGCGGGCGGCTAAGGACCTGCATGGCCGCCCCCTTCGCCGAAACTCGGCATCGCGCACGTTTCTCGCGCCGGTGGACTGAAGACCTGGCTCCCTGCCTCTGGTGCGCCCACATGCGGTGCGGCATGGGCGCGCGCTCGGAATCATAGAGGATGTTCGGCGACATCTCCATGACCGACAAGCCCGGCAGGGTCTGGTTGACGATTTTATTCTAAACGGCTCGGTGAGAGCGAAAGGCTCGATCGCCGGCGAAAATGGGCGCGTTCGAGAGGGGCGAGGTATCGACGCCCCTCTCAAATCGTTGGCCCAGACATCGGTCGAGGTCTTTAGGCGCCGACGATGGCGCTGGCGCCGGCGAGGATAGCGCCGAGGCTGACCAGGAAGAAGGCAACCGAACGGTCGGCGATGCGGCCGACGCTGGAAATTTTGAAGTGGGACATGACAAGCCCTCCGTTTTGGGTGAACCTCTCGATGCGATGAGGCTGTCCGATCTGGACAGTGCTTAGATAGCACCTATCTGAACGATGTCAACATAATCTTTACACCGTTCGGATTTAGTTTTACGATGAGCGCAATGAGGGAAACTGGAAGCGCCATGACCCACGCACACGAAGCCGCCCACGCACAGGAAACGACCGTGCGCCCCTATCACCACGGCGATCTGTCGCGCGCCCTTGTCCAGGCGGGACGCCGCATACTTGAGAATGAGGGGCCGGCGGCCCTGTCGCTGCGCGCCGTGGCCCGCGAGGCGGGGGTCAGTCCGGCCGCCCCCTATCACCACTTCAAGGACAAGTGCGACCTGTTGGACGCGGTGGCCAAGGAAGGCTGGATGGAGTTGGGTGCGGCGGTGGCCAAGGCCAGGGCCCAGGCGCCCGACGCGCAGGGCGCCATGACCAATATCGGCGTCGCCTATGTCTGTTTCGCCAGAGACAATCCGGCCCTCTACCGGACCATGTACGACGGCGCCTGCGATCGGGCGGCCATGCCCGACCACGCCAAGGAGGCCGACAGCGGCTGGCGCCACGTGCGCGAAGCCCTGATCGACGCCGGCGCCGATCCCGACGACGGGCGGGAGCTGGAGCTGGCCACCATCGGCGCATGGTGCGCCGCCCACGGGGTGGCCGAGATGGCCGGCTTCAAGGAGTTCGATTCTCTGAAGGCGGCCATGGGCGGTGAGGAGGCCTTCGTGCGCGCCGTGCTCGAACACGTGGGCATCTATGCCCGCCGCCATAAGGTCCCGCCGCCCGGGTGAGCGCCGCGCCCTTCGTCACCCGTTTCGCCCCTTCGCCAACCGGCCTGCTCCACCGGGGCCACGCCTTTTCCGCCCTCACCGCCTTCGAGGCCGCCAGCGCCGCCGGCGGGCGCCTGCTGCTGCGCATCGAGGACATCGACACGGCCCGCTGCCGGCCGGCGTTCGAGGCCGCCATCCTGGAAGACCTGGCGTGGCTGGGCCTCGAATGGGAAAGCCCGATCCGCCGCCAGTCGGAACACCTGGCCGATTACCGGGCCGCCCTGGCGCGTCTGGAGGCGCGCGGCCTGATCTACCGCTGCTTCAAGACCAGGGCCGAGGTGCTGGAGGATATCGGCCGGGCGCCGCACGGCTCGGCGGTCCCGTTCCTGGGCGCCCCGCTGGACCCCGCCGAGGAGGCGCGGCTGATCGGCGAGGGCCGCCCCTTCGCTTGGCGCCTGTCGCTGGCCGCGGCGCGGCGGGAGGTGGGCGACTTTTCCACCCTGACCTTCGTCGAGGAAGGCGCCGGGCCGGGCGTTGAGACCGGACGCATCGCGGCCCAGCCCGAGCGGGCCGGCGACGTCATCCTGGCCCGCAAGGATCTGGGCGTCGCCTATCACCTTGCGGTGGTGGTGGACGACGCCCTGCAAGGGATCAGCCACGTGATCCGCGGCGCCGATCTCTTCGAAGCGGCCTACATTCAGCGCCTCCTGCAGGCCCTGCTCGGCCTGCCCACCCCCACCTATCGCCACCACCGCCTGCTGCTGAACGCCGACGGCAAGCGCTTCGCCAAGCGCGACCGGGCGGAGACGTTGCGGGATATTCGGGCAAGCGGGACCACCGCGGCGGCGCTGCGGGCGGAGCTGGGGTTTTGATCCCGTGGCGCTGGGCGCCCCCTCGTAGCGCGGGCATCCTGCCCATCGGCGCTCGGATAAGCGGCCTGCCTCTCGTAGCGCCGGCTTCCAGCCGGCCCTTCGCCATCGACGCGAGAGAGCCGGCTGGAAGCCGGCGGTACGAGAGGCGCCGCACTCAATTACCTGACTTGGCGCCCATGGGCTTCCAGCCCGCCCTTGGCGGCGGCAAGAAGGAGCGGGCTGAAAACCTCGCGCTACGATCAGAAATCCCGGCTCAGGGTCACCTTGAACAGAGCCGGGGCGGCGAGCTGGTCGCCGTTGTAGCTCTGCGCCACGGAAAGCTCGACATCGCCATAGAGCCTCCACTGTCCGGCGCTGAACTGGACGCCCGGCGAGATGAGCAGGCGCCGGTAGCCGCTGCCCGCCGGACTGGCCTTGGGCCCCCCGTCGCCGGCCCTGCCCGAGCCGATGAATTGCAGGATCGGCGCGATCTTCAGCTTGCCGCCGCTCAAGGTAGCCGCCGCCCAGCTCACCCCGGCCGCCGCGTCTACCTCGGCGCCTGGCGCATAGCCGCCCTGGCTGGCGAGCGGCCGGTCCCACAGGCCCTGGACGAACCAGCCCCAGGTCTCGGCCCGGTTCAGCGCCCCGCGATGGTAGCCGCCCAGCAGCAGGTCGGTGCTCCCCGTGCCGATGGCGGTGTCGCGGTCGAAGCCCGGATAGCTGAAGTCGCCGGTGGGCAGCTTGACGCCGAACAGAATCCCCGTCGACTGGTCCTTGGCAAGGCCGGTGTAGACGCCCATCAGCCGTACATCGCCCAGGGCCGAATGATTGAAGGTCTGAACCCCGCCGCCGGGGTCGGTCCTGAACGTCCGGTTCCACAGCGGAACCTCGACCATGACGCCCCACTGGCGGGTGATCATGTACTGACCGCCGAAGGTGTAGAAGCTGGTCCGTATCTCCTTGTCGGCATTGTCGGCCGCCGGGGCGCGCGAGGCGCCGCTCCAGTTCTGGTTCTGGTCCATGAAGTCGTATTCGACGAAGATCTGGGCCCGGGCGTCGGTGGGCAGGAGCGAGGGGTTGGCCACACTGAACACCCCGCACCCGCAGGCGCAGGCCCAGGCGGAGACCGGGGCGACCATCGCCAGGGAAAGAACGGCGCCGATGAATCCTCGCACGACGAATGGTCTCCAGGCCGGGCCCAGCCACGCGCCCAACCTTCAGCCGTGCGGCCCCCCTTATTGCCAAGCCGCGTCGTCTCGGCAAGGCTGCGCCACCCTTGAACGAGTCTGAGTGTCCCATGACCCTTCCCCGCGCCTGCCTTGTCGCTCTCACATCCCTGACCGTGATGGTCGGCAGCCCAGCCCTGGCGGCTGGTCCGGCGCCCAGCGCCAAGGACGTCATGGCCAGCGATATTCCGGCCGATTTCAAGGCCGACCAGAGCGCCTACGACTACGTCAAGCGCGACGTGATGATCCCCATGCGCGACGGGGTGAAGCTGCATACGGTGATCGTCATTCCCAAGGGCGCGGCGCGGGCGCCGATCATGCTTGATCGCACGCCCTACGACGCCGACAAGGCTGCCAGCCATGCCTCCAGCCCGCACGTGGCGGCCATCCTGTCCAAGGCCTACGCCGAACTGGCGGCGGCCGGCTATATCGTCGCGGTCCAGGACGTGCGCGGCAAATACGGTTCGCAAGGTGTCTACGTGAACGAGCGGCCCCTGCGCGGCCCGCTGAACACCGGTCCAATCGACCA
>JBDTIW010000291.1:0-3477 GCA_039936215.1 Caulobacteraceae bacterium
TTCACAGCCTGCTCGACGGACTGGCCATCGGCCTGGGGTTTCAGGTGTCCATCGCCGTGGGCGCGGTGCTCGCCCTGGCGGTCCTCGCCCATGATTTTTCCGACGGCATCAACACCGTCAACCTCAGTCTCGCCGGCTCGGCCACGCCGCGCATCGCCCGCCGCTGGCTGATCGCCGACGCCGCCGCGCCGATGATCGGCATCGCCGCCAGCCGCTTGATCGCCGTTCCGCAAAACGAGCTGGCCATGGTCATCGCCGCCTTCGCCGGTTTCTTCCTCTATATCGGGGCCAGCGAACTCCTGCCCGACAGCCATCACCGCTACCCCCGCGCCTGGACCACCGCGGCCACGGTCGTCGGCGCCGCCCTGATCTGGGCCGTGGTGAGACTGGCTGGACTGTGAGGTTTCGAAGCGGCGCTATGGCGCGGGCGCCCGATCCCTCGGCGGCGGACCCATCAGGGCGGGCTGGAAGAGGAGGGCGGAAACCAGGGTCCAGACCAGGGAGATCATCAGCACCTTGCCCATGCTGGCGGTGCCCGGATGGCTGGAGGCCCACAGGCTGCCGAATCCGGTGGCTGTGGCCAGGGCGCTGAAGAACACCGCTCGGGTGAGGCTCGATTGCAGAAGGTGCGCGCCGCCGGCCCGCCAGGCCATGACGAAATAGATGTGGAAGGCCACTCCGATGCCGAACAGCAGGGGCAGGGCGATGATGTTGGCGAAGTTGAGCGACTGGCCGATGACGACACAACTGCCCAGCGTCAACAGGCCGGTCAGGACGATCGGTGCCATGGTGATGGCCACGTCCCGCACCCGCCGCAACACCACGAACAGCAGGAGGGTAATGGCGATGAAGGAGAGCAGGCCGGCTTCGGCGAACGCCCCGGCGACGGTACGGCCGCCTTGCAGAGTGTCGATGGGCGCGCCCGTGGCGTCCGGCGCCAACTTCGTCACCGCGTCGATGAACCGCGTCAGCACCGCGTTGTTGTTGGAATCGCCCTTGGGAATGGCCGACATTCGCGCTCGCCTATCCGGCGCCAGCCAGTCGCGCTTCAGATCGGGCGGCAGGGATTCCAAGGTCACCGGAGCGGCCTGGAGGGCGCCGCGCGTCTGGTCGAGGACGACGGTCAGTCCGGGCATCAGCACCGCTGCGGCGCGGGCGCGCATCGCCGGCCCCGCGACCGCCAGCCAATCCAGCGAACCGGCCAGGCGTCGCGCCTTGCGGGCGGTAGGCAACGCCGACGAGGCGGCGGCCCCGCGAAGGTCGATGGCGGTTTGTTTCAAGGCAACGACCACCTCGGCATCGCTGGGCGGCGGCTGGACAACAAGTGGATCGAGGGTGAGATCGAGCAGCATGGCGGCGTCGCCGATCGCCGCCAGCTTGGCCGGCTGATCGGTCGGGACAAAGCTGGAAAGGGTGCGCGTTTCGGCCACCTCGGGCAGGCGCGCGACGCGGCCGGCCAGGGCGTCGGCGGCGGGAAGGGAGGGGGCGATCACTTCGAGGGTGTTGGGCGACTGCTCGGGGTCCTTCATCAGGTCGAGCAGGGTCGAGACCGATTCCGCCCGCGTGCTTTTCAGATGGAGAGGGTTGAAGTCGAACCGCAGCCAGGGGAGCAGGGCGGCGCAGATGAGCGCGGCGCCGACGCCGGTCGCCACCACGGCGCGGCGATGACCGAGGATGAAGCCGTCCAGACGCTCAAGACGGTCCTGGCTGACTTCTCCGGCTCTGGGAGCGGGCCGTAACAAAGCGATGCAGGCGGGCAGCACGGTCAGATTGAGAGCCAGGGCGATGAGCATGCCCACTCCGGCGATGACGCCCAGTTGCGAAACCCCGACGTAAGCGGTCGGCGCGAAGGCCAGGAAGCCGACCGCGATCGCCGTCGCCGCCAGGCTGAGCGAGCGGCCCATGCCGGCCCCGGACGCCGTCAGGGCCTCGCCGATCGATATTCCAGCGAGGTGTTCGGCGCGGAAGCGAACCGTGAACTGGATGCCGAAATCGATGCCCAGGCCCACGAACAGCGGGATGAAGGCGACCGAGATGACGTTGAAGCGATGAAAGATCATCAGCCCGCCGGCGGTCGCCGTGACCAGGCCGATCGCGGTGGTGAGAAGGATCGCGCCGATCAGGCGTTTCGCGCGCACGGCCAGCCGCAGCATGATAACAATGGCGGTCAACGCCAGGACGGCGATGAGCGCCGCCCGCTCGGCCAGGGTGGCGAACTCCTCATCCTGCAGGACCGGCGCGCCGGTCAGGCGCACGCGCACGCCGTGGGCGGCGTTCAGGCCCAGTCCGCGTGCCGCGGCGCGGATGAAGTTGCTGGGATCGGCGCCCGGTTGCAGTCTGGCGAAATCCAGCACAGGGGTGGCCAGAACGATATGGCGCAATTCCCTGGGATCGGCGGGCTTGCCGGAAATCAGCGCGCGCCACGAAAAATAGGCCGCACGGCCGGCCCGGATCGCTTCGAGCGTGTCCGCCAGCCGGGAGATGGGCCGGTCCAGATCGGCGAGCGACGCCTGGCCGGCCGCGGCGCCCTGCAGCGCCGTCGACAGGGCGCCCATCAAGCCGCGCAGGCTGGGATCGGCGGCCAGCGGCCCCAGAAACGGCTGGGCGGCGACCAGCTGGCCGAGGGTGGCGCGGACGTCCGCCAGCGGCTCGTAGAGCAGGCCATTGCGCGCGAAGAACGGGCCCGCGTCTGGGCGGCTGACATCGCGGAAAAGATCGGCCCGGCCGGCAAGCCTCGCCGACAGGGTCGCCGCCGCCTGCTCGGCCAATTCGGGCGTGACCCCGTCGATGACCACCACGATCTGATCGCCCTGGGGCTGGAAGAGGGTGTTGAACGCCGTTTCGCGCTGGCGCCAGGGCAGCGCTTTGGAAATCAGCTTGTCGGTGTCGGTGGTCATCGAAAAGTGCGAGACGGCGTAGAAGGCCGAGGCTAGGCCGAGGATCACCCCCAGCGCCGCCACCAGCGGGGCGCGAGCGTGGCAGAACGCCACCAGCCGCGCGATCCGCGGCGGCCGGCTTTTTGAGGCGTCATTGGGGGTGGGCGGGATCGTTTCCAAGGGATGTGTTATCGGGCGGCGGCCACGGTCGGACTTCCGACATGGTTTGGATTGAATCTCCGCCGGGCGCCAGCCTATGCATGGGCGAACAAGGAGCCGTGAGTGCGCCGATCGATCTTCGCCGTCATCCTGGTCTTGACGGCCTTCACCGGCGCCGGCGCGGCCAACGCCGCTTCGGATCGGCCGGCCGCCGGGGCGGCGCCCGCCGATCCGTGGGAGCGTCTCAACCGGCGCGGCTATGCGATCAATCAATTCATCGACAAGATGCTTATTCGCCCCGTCGCCATGCTTTACAAGGCGCTCACGCCTGGGCCCATCGGCAAAGGCCTGCACAACGTCGTCGTCAACCTTGGCGAGCCTCTGACCTTCATTAACGACGTGCTGCAGGGACGCCCGCGACGGGCCGCGCAGGCGGCCGGCC
>JBDTIW010000292.1:0-3125 GCA_039936215.1 Caulobacteraceae bacterium
GCGCGGCTGTTCGTCGCGCTCGGCTATGCGCCGCTTCTGGAGGTCGCCCTGCCCAATGGCCGGCGAGCCGACATCATGGCCCTGGGACCGCGCGGCCAGATCGCCGTGGTGGAGGTCAAGTCCGGGCCGGAGGATTTCCGCGCCGACCGGAAGTGGGGCGAGTACCTGCCTTATTGCGACGCCTTCTTTTTCGCCGTGGCCCCGGAATTTCCGCGCCAAATCCTGCCCGAAGAACCCGGCCTCATCGTCGCCGACGCCTTCGACGGCGCTGTGCTGCGCGAAGCGCCCCGAATCCCGCTCACCGGCCCCAGACGCAAGGCGCTGACGGTGGCCTTTGGCCGGCTGGCGGCCCTGCGGACGATGGCGGCGCCCTGAGCCGAAGTGGCCCTACTTCGGCGCCCGCTTGGCGAGGATCCGCTGCAGGGTGCGGCGATGCATGCTCAGGCGTCGCGCGGTCTCCGAGACGTTGCGGTCGCAAAGTTCGAACACGCGCTGGATGTGTTCCCAGCGCACGCGATCGGCGCTCATCGGGTTATCGGGCGGAGACGGCGCCACGCCCGCATGGGCCGCCAGCAGGGCCTTGACCACATCGTCGGCGTCGGCGGGTTTGGAGAGATAGTCCACGGCGCCGGCCTTCACCGCCGCGACGGCGGTGGCGATGTTGCCATAGCCGGTCAGCATGATGATCCGCGCGCTCGGGCGCGCCTGACGCAGGATTTCGACCACCTTCAACCCCGACCCGTCTTCCAGGCGCATGTCGAGGACAGCAAAGGCCGGCGGCGACGCGCGGACGGCCTCGGCCGCCTTGGACACACTCTCGACCAGGGTGGCGGTGAAGCCGCGCGCTTCCAGCGCCCGGCCCAGCCGGGCGCGCAAAACGGCGTCGTCATCAAGCAGCAGCAGACTCTTGTCCTGCAGGGCGGCGACGGCTGCGTCGATATCGCTCATTCTAGCCAACTCCGGCCGCCCTGGGCGGCGGCCTCATCGGTCTCCCAGACCTATCATGTCGCTACCCCAAGCCAGACTTCAAGTGTTTCCTTAAGCCCAAGCTAGATCGCCTCGATACGTTCGCGCGGCCACCGCGTGGTCACAATTGCCCCGCCTCGCGACGCGTTGCGGAAATCCACCCTGGCGCCGGTGCGCTCCAGAAGGGTCTTGGCGATGAAGAAGCCCAGGCCCATGCCCACATGACCGGTGCGCGAGCCTTCGGCGCGCGGACGGCTGGTGACATAGGGCTCGCCCAGCTTCGCCATCACATCGGGGGCGATGCCTGGTCCGTCGTCGCGCACCTCGATGGCGACGGTTCGGGCGTCGAACCTGGCGGTGATCAGGATTTCGGCCCTCGCGAAATCGAACGCGTTCTCCACGAAGGCGGTCACGGCGTGAAGCGCCTCGGGATGTCGCCACAGGTCCGGCGCCGGCATGCCCGGCGGCCCGCTGACCACCCCTTCCACCCGCACGGCAGGCTTGCCGGCCCAGGATGCCGACACCTCGCGGATGAATTGCGGAAGACTCACGCGCTTGAGCAGGGGGTCTCCCGTCTCGGGCGCCTGGGCCAGCCGCTGGAGGATATCGCGGCAGCGCTGAGCCTGGGCGACCATCAGCCAGGCGTCGTCGCGCAGCGGTCCGGACGGTGTCTCGCGGGCCAGTTCCTTGGCCACCACGGCGATGGTCGCCAGCGGCGTTCCAAGCTCGTGGGCCGCCGCCGCCGCCAGGCCGCCCAGAGCGGAGAGACGCTGCTCGCGGGCCAGAACCGCCTCGGTGACGTGCAAGGCCAGCTCCATGCGCGCCGCCTCGCTGGCCGCCCAGAAGGCATAGCCGCCGGTGACGCAGATGCCGACGATCAGGGCCAATACGCAGCCGATGCGATAGACGACCGGCAATTGCAGGCTCACGCCCACCGCCCAGGGCATGGGCAAAGCGGTCGCCGCCAGGACCACGCTGACGCCGATGGCGAGGCCGCCGAGCGCGACCACGGGACGCAAGCCGAGGGTGGCCGCGCCCACCGTCACGGGGGCGATGAGCAGCAGGCAGAAGGGATTGACCACCCCTCCCGTGAAAAAGAGCAGGGCGGATAGCTGGACGATGTCGAAGGCCAGTTGGCCGCCGGCTTCCCAGGGTCGCGCCCGGCGCCGCCCCGCTCCGGCGAGGGTGAGAGAAAGGTTCAGCAGGGCGCTGGCCAGGATGATCGCGATGCACGGCCAGTAGGGAACCGGGAACTTCAGCCACAAGGCGACCGCCAGCAGCATCAGGGCCTGGCCTGTGATGGCCAGCCAGCGCAGGCGGATCAGGGTGCGGTTGGGCAGGCGCCGGACGTGGATCACGCCGCCTTGCGCGCCGGTCGGCGGCGGCGTATCGGGGCGCACCTCTCCCGCCTCACCCACCCGCGCCGTTGAAGATCGAGGGACCCAAGTGGCCGTCATGACCGCCAGGATCGCGCGGAATGGGTCGCTAGGCGAGCATTCGTTTGCGGTCGGCCCGCGGATGGGGCCCTCCCGGCGAGGTTTCGCCATCGGCGCTCTGGCCCTGGCTTTGGCGGGATGCGGAGAGTCCGGGCGCGGTCCGGCCCCGTCGGATATCGGCGGCTCGTTCGTTCTGACCGATCAGAGCGGCGCGCGGGTCGATGAGCGCATTCTGCGAGGCAAGTGGACGGCGGTGTTCTTCGGCTACACCTTCTGCCCCGACGTTTGTCCGACCACCCTGACCACCCTGGCGGCGGCGATCGATCTGCTGGGTCCCGACGCCCGGCGCTTCCAGGTGGCGTTCATCACCATCGACCCCGAACGCGACACCCCGGCCCAGCTCAAGACCTATCTGTCCAGTCCCGCCTTCCCCAAGGGGACGATCGGCCTGACCGGCACGGCCGCTCAGATCGCCTCGGTAGCCCGCGCCTACCACGTCTATTACAAGAAGGCCGGCGAGGGTGCGAACTACAGCATGGACCACACCTCAATCGTCTATCTGATGGACCTCAAGGGCCGCTTCAGCCGCCCGATCGCCTTCGGCGCCGCCCCGCCCGACATCGCCAAGCAGATCAAGGATGCCATGCACGGCGCCTGATCGCGAGACACTTCGGCGCGATCGGCGGAAGCCAAATTGGCTAGACTTTGGGAGCGGCGCGACCG
>JBDTIW010000293.1:0-8451 GCA_039936215.1 Caulobacteraceae bacterium
GGTATTGTTTGAGGCGGGTCAATGGCGGGGGCGGGGATTTTTTGGGGGGAACATTCGTGGAAAATTGAGGGACGCGGGGCGGCCTTTCGTGCGCAGTAGCTTCAAGGAGGACGAGAAGGCAATGACCACCGGTCCATTTGCCCACTCACTGCCCGGTCGGCCCGTCGATCAATGGGAACCTCTGTCGCATCACCTCGCCACCGTGGGCGCTCGCGCATCGAGTTTCGCCACCGAGTTTGGGTGGGCGCAGGCAGCGACCGTAGCGGGGCGTCTGCACGACGTGGGCAAGACTTCGCAGGCCTACCAAGACTACATCGGCCAACCGAGGGATACCGGCAACCCCAGCCGAGGACCGGACCATTCGACCGCCGGAGCTCGGGAAGCGATAAATCTCTATGGAAAAGAGATGGGCCGGATGGTGGCCTATGCCATCGCCGGGCACCACGCCGGCCTCGCCGATCCCGCCGAACTCGATCGGCGACTGATCGAGAAACGGATCGAGCCCTATGCGGGGTGGGAGCCGCACGCGGGGGCGCTTCCCGGGTTGGTGAGCCTCGCCCCAACAGGCGACGGATCGCCTAGCCCACATCCCGGCTTCAGCCAGGCTTTCTTGATACGGATGATCTTCTCCTGCTTGGTCGATGCCGACTTCCTGGAGACCGAAGCCTTTTACGACCGCGCGAAAAATCAGCCCACCGAACGCGGCGGACACGCCTCCTTGCGGGACCTGAACGCCCGCCTGCGCGACTACATGGCGCGCTTTCGTTCAGACTCGCCGATCAACGCCTTGAGAGCGCGAGTGCTGGAACACGCGGTGGGAAAGGCCGCTCTGGCGCCGGGCCTCTTCACCCTCACCGTGCCTACCGGCGGCGGCAAGACCTTGGCTTCGCTCTCATTCGCTTTGGAGCACGCCGCGCAACACGGTCTGCGGCGGGTCGTCTACGTCGTCCCCTTCACCTCGATCATCGAACAGACCGCCGAAGTATTCCGCGAGGCCATGAGCGCGAAGGACGACGTGCTCGAACACCACGCCACCTTCGATTGGGAGCGGGCCAAGAGCGTTCGGGAAGCCGACGACGAGGGGCCGAGCGGCCTCATCAAGCTGCGCAAGGCGGCGGAAAACTGGGACGCGCCCATCGTCGTCACCACGGCGGTGCAGTTCTTCGAGAGCCTGTTCGCCGCCCGCCCCTCGCGCTGCCGCAAGTTGCACAACCTCGCCGGCGCGGTGATCATCCTGGACGAAGCCCAGACGCTGCCCATCAAACTGCTCCGGCCTTGCATGGCGGCGCTGGACGAGTTGGCCAGGAACTACGGCTCAAGCGTCGTTCTCTGCACCGCGACCCAGCCGGCCTTGCTGGCGAGAGACGGTTTCCCGGGCGGGTTCAAGATCGGCGAGGATCGTGAACTCGCGCCCGATCCGCGAGCTCTCTACGCGGCGCTCAAGCGCGTGAAGGTGGAAGTTCTGCCCGGACTGGTGGCGGACGATGTGATCTCGGCGCGCTTCGACGAGCGGGATCAGATGCTGTGCATCGTCAACAGCCGCGCCCATGCTCGCAAGCTGTTCGAATCGATCCACGACCTTCCTGGCGCGACGCACCTGACGACCTTAATGTGTCCGCTGCATCGCCGCATGGTGTTGGCCGAACTTAGGGAACGGCTGCGAAACGGCGAGCCGGTACGGCTTGTCGCCACGTCCCTCATTGAGGCGGGCGTCGATATTGATTTTCCGGAGGTGTGGCGCGCCGCGGCCGGGCTGGATTCGATCGCCCAGGCGGCCGGGCGGTGTAACCGCGAGGGCAAGCTTGAGCTCGGGCGGACCGTCGTGTTTGTTCCGGCCGAAGCCAAGCCTCCCCATGCTCTGGAATCTTTCTGGCAGGCTACCCGGCCCATATTGTCTCGCCACGACGATCTTCTCGGTCTCGACGCCGTGCGGGACTATTTCAGCGAACTCTATTGGCAAAAGGGCGAGGGGGCTCTGGACGCGCTCGAAGTCGATGGCCGGCCAGGCGTCCTGGCCGCCATTCGCGAGCGGCATCATGACTTCTCTTTCCCGTTCCGCAGCCTCGCCAACGCCTTCCACCTGATCGACGATGTGATGTCTCCGGTCATCGTGCCCTGGGACGCCGACGCGGAGGCGCTTCTGAGACGAATCGCGGCGGCCGACCGGCCGCGAAGCGGCGACCTTCGGAGATTGCAGCAATCCACCGTCCCCATTCCGCGCGACGCGCGCGACGCCTGGCTCGCCGTGGGGGCGCTTGCGCCTGTCCATGCCGACATGGGCGAGGTCATGCTCGCTTTCCCCGACAAGGCCCACTACCGCGAGGACATCGGACTCGATCTGGCGAACGTCGATTTCCGATCCGCCGAAAGCAACATGATGTGAGCGGTCGCGAGCGGAATGCGGGGCTTTACACGCGCCGTGAACCATGTTCTTGTCTTGTTCCGAGGGGCGCATGACATTTGGGGTTCGGCTACATGTCTGGGGGGAACGGGCCTGCTTCACGCGGCCCGAGATGAAGGTCGAGCGCGTCTCTTACGACGTGCTGACCCCCTCGGCGGCTCGCGGGATCCTCGAAGCGATTCACTGGAAGCCGGCCATTCTCTGGGTCGTGGACAAGATCCACGTCTTGAAGCCGATCAAATTCCAGTCGTTCCGCCGCAACGAGGTCGGGGCCAAGATCAACGCCGGGAACGCCGCGCGGGCGATGCGGGCCGGCTCCACGGCCGGTCGTGGACTGGTGGTCGAAGACAATCGCCAGCAGCGGGCCACCACCATGCTGGTCGATGTCGCCTATGTGATCGAGGCGCATTTCGAGATGACTGACAAGGCGGCGCCGGATGATACGCCGGCGAAGCACCTATCAATGTTCAACCGCCGAGCATCCACGGGCCAATGTTTTCACCGCCCCTGTCTGGGGGTCCGGGAGTTCGCGGCGGATTTCGCCCTTGTCCCCGAAGACGGGACCTTGCCCCCGGGCACCCTGCCCGCCGATCAGCGCGGTCGGGACCTAGGGTGGATGCTGCATGATATCGACCACGCGGGCGACAAGTCGTCCAAATTCTTCCGGGCAAGGCTTCGGAACGGCGTGATCGACGTCCAGGCGTGTCTCGCCGAGGGAGTGGCCTCGTGACCATTCTTCAGTCCCTGGACCGCTACTACGACAGGATGGCGGCGCGCGACGAGGCGGAGGCGCCGGGCTATTCCCGCGAGAAGATCAGCTTCGCTATCGTCTTGTCCAGGGCGGGCGAGCCTATCGACAAGATCGACGTGCGTGAGCAGAGCGGCGCCAAGTTGCGCCCGCGTCAAATGGAAGTGCCGGCTGCGGTGAAACGCACCGCTGGAATTTCGCCCAACCTTTTGTGGGACAAAAGCGCCTACGTGCTTGGCCGGACAGCCAGCGAGGGTCGTCGCACCGCCGACGAGCACGCCGCCTTCAAGACCGCCAATCTGGCAATACTTGCAGACACGAAGGACGAGGGCCTGGTCGCGTTGCGCCGATTTCTGGAGGCGTGGACCCCTGGGAGGTTCGATTCAGCCCCTTTCGCGGGAGAAATGCTCGACGCAAATCTCGTCTTCCGGTTAGAGGGCGACAGGGGCTTTATCCATGAGCGCGAGGCCGCCCGAAGGCTGCTCGCAAACCAGGCCCCCGATGACGGGGCGTGCGGCTTTTGTTTGATCACGGGAATAGAAGCCCCGCTCCAACGGTTGCATCCGACCATAAAGGGCGTCGAAGGCGCGCAGTCATCTGGCGCCGCACTCGTCTCATTCAACCTCGACGCCTTCACTTCCTACGGGAAGGAACAGGGCGACAATGCCCCAACATCGCAAGCTGCGGCGTTCCGATACGGCGCGGCGCTCAATCGGATGCTGGATCGCGGCGGCGCCAACCGCCTTCCTCGTCCGATCGGCGACGCCACCGTGGTCTTCTGGGCGGACGCGGAGGGCGCCAGCGAGGACGCCGCGCGCGCGGCTGAGGAATTGTTTGGAGGATGGTTCAGCCCGCCGGTGGCCGAAAACAAGTCCGGTAAACTCGATCGTGATGAGGGCGAGGCGGCAAAGCTGCGTGAAGCCCTGCGCGACGTGGCGGTGGGCCGACCTTTGAAGGAGATCGATCCAAAGCTGACGGACGACGTGCGCTTCCACGTGCTTGGCCTCTCGCCCAACGCGGCGCGGCTGTCCGTCCGCTTCTGGATCGAAGACTCGTTCGAGGTCTTCGCCAAACGCCTTGCCGAGCACTACGAAGACCTGAACATCGAACCCGCGCCCTGGCGCGGCGCCCTGCCCGCCGTTCAGTGGCTGCTCGTGAAGACCACGGCCCTGCGGGAGAAGTTCGACAACATCCCTCACGCGCTGGCCGGCGAGGTGATGCGGTCGATCCTGACCGGCGGTCCCTATCCCCGAACCCTGCTCGCCTCGGTCATCATCCGCCTTCGAGCGGGTGACGATCCGGCGAGCGGCTGGCATGCCGCCGCCATCCGCGCCGTCCTGGCGCGGGACAAGCGACTGAAACATCAACGCGAGGAGACCCCCGTGAGCCTCGATAAGGCAAACCCCAATCCAGCCTACCAGCTCGGCCGACTGTTCGCCGCCATGGAGACGGCCCAGCGCCAAGCGCTCGGCAACGTCAACGCCACCATACGCGACCGCTATTTCGGCGCGGCGTCCTCCGCTCCGGCGACGATCTTCCCGCTTCTGTGGCAAGGCGTCCAGAACCACTTGGGCAAGTTGCGAAAGAGCGGAAAGGGAGGGTGGATCGAGCGAGAGATCGAGGAAATCGTCGATCGCCTCGAGCCGCAATTGCCGCGCGCCTTGCCCTTGGAGGCGCAGGGGCGCTTCGCCATCGGCTACTATCACCAACGTAAGGCCCAATTCGCCGGCCGGCCGGTTGAAGCCATTGAAACAGAGGGGGAAGCAGATGACGAATGAGGCCAAAGGCCTGAGCCGACGCCACGAGTTCGTGCTCTATTTCGACGTGATCAACGGCAATCCGAACGGCGATCCCGACGCCGGGAACATGCCCAGGCTCGATCCGGAAACCAACCGAGGATTGGTCTCCGATGTCGCCCTGAAACGAAAGATCAGAAACTACGTGGCGTTGGCGCGCGCCGACGCGCCGGGTCACGAAATATACATGCGCGACGGCGCCACCCTTAACACAGAGCACAAGCGTGCCTGGTCGGCCATAATGCCCGAGGTCACCAAGGCCGAAGAGCTGAAGAAGGGGCCCAAGGATGACGCCAAGGCCCAGGAACTCACCCGATGGATGTGCGCCAATTTCTGGGACATTCGCGCTTTCGGAGCGGTGATGACAACGGGCGTGAATGCCGGACAGGTGCGCGGACCGGTCCAATTGACGTTCGCGTCCTCGGTCGAACCGATCCTGCCGCTCGAAATTTCCATCACCCGGCTCGCCGCCACGACTGAGAAGGACAATGAGGAAAAGGGCGGGCGGACCATGGGCCGCAAGCATATCGTACCTTACGGGCTCTACCGCGCTCACGGCTTCGTGTCGGCGCCGCTCGCCTCGCATCCGACGAAGGGCACCGGCTTTTCCGATGCCGACCTTGAACTGCTGTTCGAAGCCCTGACCAACATGTTCGAGCACGATCGCTCCGCCGCGCGCGGCGAGATGTCCACGCGGAAGCTCGTCGTATTCCGACATGCGACCGCCCTCGGCAATGCTCATGCCCAGGACCTGTTCGCACGGGTGAAATCCTGGCGAACACACCGGGGAGAGCGTCGGGCGATCGGCGACGACGCCATCGATAATTGGCCGAGCGCGCGCGCTTTCGAAGACTATGCCATCACGGTTGATGGCGAGGGCCTGCCCGACGGGATCGAGGTCGTCGAGATGTAGGGGCTGGACAACTCGCGGGGCCACCTTTTTGAAGAGGACGCCCTGATTGCCAAAGGACTTCTACGACCAGATCGTCGCCGTGATGCGGGAGGAAGGGTGTTGGCGCGTTGACGGCGGGAAGGGGAGCCACGAAAAATGGCGCAGCCCGATCAACAATCGCACCGTCACGGTTCCGCGTTCCAAGAGCCGCCACACGGCGAACGAAGTGCTCAAGCAGCTCGGGATTCAGAGAAAATTCTAGACCACGGCAAATTCGCGGGTTCCGGTAAATCGAAAATCCACCGGCACTCGCGCGTTGTGAATATTTTCATTCGCGGCGAGCATTTCTGGCGCAAGCTCGTTCATCAGCCGCTCGAATTCGGCGACGGTGCTGGCTTCGATGACGAGGCCAGGGATATTGCTCTGCGAATACCAAACGCAGGCTTCGGCGTCCCAGAGCGCCGCCACATAGTAGGATTGCTTCATGCCAAGCCTGCCTTTCGGTCCCGTTCGACATTCGCCGTGACCTCCGTTCTGTATGCGGTCCGCGCCGGCCGGACGTCAACACACCCTTCGCCCCACTCGGCGTTCGCGGGGTCGCCCGGCGCCGGATGGCCGGCCACATCGGCCCGCCGATGACCGCCCCCATCGATCCGGCGGTCGAGGATGGGCTGATCCCCCTTTCCGCCCTGCAGCACCATTTGTTCTGTCCGCGCCAGTGCGCGCTGATCCATGTCGAGCAGATGTGGGCGGAGGACGTGGCCACGGCGGAGGGGCGCATCCTGCATGAGAAGGTGGACGGCGGCCGGCCGGAGAGTCGGCCGGGGGTGCACACCGCGCGCGGGGTGGCGATCCGGTCGCTGGCTTTGGGGGTGTCGGGACGGGCGGACGTGGTGGAACTGCATGGGCGGCCTCCCCGCCCCTATCCGGTGGAGTACAAGCGCGGCAAGCCCAAGTCGCACCGCGCCGACGAGGTGCAGCTCTGCGCCCAGGCGATCTGCCTGGAGGAGATGTTCGGTTGCGACGTGCCGCAAGGCGCCCTCTTCTATGGCGTCACGCGGCGGCGCCTGGCGATAAACATCGACGCGGAGTTGCGCGCCCTGACGGCGCGGGTGGCGGCGGAGGCCCGCGCCAACATCCTGGCCGGCCGCACGCCACCGCCAGTTCTCATGCCCGCCTGTCGCCGCTGCTCCCTGATGGACCTCTGCCAGCCGGCGCGGTTCGAAAAGGCGCCCAATGTCGCCCGCTGGCTCGCCTCGCAGCTCGCCGACTGAAGGGGAACGCCGGCCATGCGACGGATGCGGAACACCATTTACGTCACCAGCGAGAACGCTTGGCTGCACAAGGACGGGGCCAATCTGGTGGTGGAGGTGGACGGCGCCGAACGCGGCCGCGCCCCTTTGCACATGCTGGATGGGATCGTGAGCTTCGGGCGGGCGGGCGCCTCTCCCGCCCTGATGGCGGCCTGCGCCGAAGGGGGCGTGGCCCTGTCGTTCCTGACCCCCAACGGTCGGTTCCTGGCCAGGGTGGAGGGCCAGCGAAGCGGCAACGTCCTGCTTCGCCGCGCTCAATACCGCATCGCCGACGATGCGCCGCGCCAGGTTTCCATCGTGCGCGGGATCGTCGCGGCCAAGACCGCCAATCAGCGCACCGTGATCCTGCGCGCCCTTCGAGATCACGGCGAGACGATGAGCGCCGCCAACAAAGACGCTCTGGCGGGCGCCGAACGCCGGCTGGCGGACATTGCCCGGCGCACCCTGCTCGCCTCCGGCGTGGATGGATTGCGCGGCCTGGAGGGCGAAGCGGCGGCCAGCTATTTCGCGGTCTTCGACCACCTCATCTTGTCCGGCGACACGGACTTCCGATTCACCGGTCGCTCGCGCCGCCCGCCGCTGGACCGGGTCAACGCCCTGCTGTCCTTCCTCTACGCCATGCTGGGCCACGACTGCCGATCGGCCCTGGAGGCGCACGGCCTCGACCCGCAGGTGGGCTTCCTGCATGCCGACCGGCCCGGCCGGGCCAGTCTGGCGCTGGACCTGATGGAAGAATTGCGCCCGATGCTCACCGATCGTCTGGCTTTGACCCTGATCAATCGCGGGCAACTGAACGTCGATGACTTCATCGTCGAGGAGGCCGGCGCCGTGCGCCTGACCGACGGCGCCCGCAAACAGGTTCTGGTGGCCTGGCAGGAGCGCAAGCGCGAGGAGATTCGCCACCCTTTCCTGGGCGAGAGCGCGCCCATCGGTCTCATCGCCCACCTCCAGGCCCAACTCCTGGCGCGCCATCTGCGCGGGGATCTCGACGGCTATCCCGGTTTCATCTGGAAGTGAGGCGGCCAGGATGCTGATGCTCATCGCCTATGACGTGAACACCGAGACCGGCGAGGGCAAACGGCGGCTGCGCCGGGTGGCGAGGGCCTGCCTCGACTTCGGCCAGCGAGTTCAGTATTCGGTGTTCGAGTGCGAGGTCGAACCGGCGCAATGGACGGCCCTGCGGGCGCGCCTGCTCGGCGAGATCGACCCGAAGACCGATAGTCTTCGCTTCTATCGCCTGGGCGCGGACGGCCGAACCGCCGCTGGCTCGGCGTCATCGACATGTCGAAGGCGCCGTAGAC
>JBDTIW010000294.1:0-6789 GCA_039936215.1 Caulobacteraceae bacterium
CGATCTCGAAGAAGGCCGAGATCGAGGCCGAGATCGGTGAGAAGAAGGCCCAGGCCATCGCCGCCGGCGGCCTCTATGTGCTGGGCACCGAGCGCCACGAGAGCCGCCGCATCGACAACCAGTTGCGCGGCCGCACCGGCCGCCAGGGCGACCCGGGCGTCTCGAAATTCTTCCTCTCCTGCGAAGACGACCTGCTGCGCATCTTCGCCGGCGAGCGGCTGGACTCGATCATGCGCACCTTTGGCGTCGCCGAGGGCGAGGCTATCACCCATCGCTGGCTGAACGGCGCCATCGCCACCGCCCAGCGCAAGGTGGAGGAGCGCAACTACGAAATCCGCAAGAACCTTTTGAAGTACGACGACGTGGTCAACGACCAGCGCAAGGCGGTGTTCGAACAGCGCCGCGACTTCATGGCCTCGGAAGACCTCTCCCAGATCGTCACCGAGATGCGGCATGACACCATCGAGGACCTGGTCGCTCGCCACCTGCCGCCCAAGGCCTATGCCGATCAGTGGGACATCGTGGGATTGGACGAGCACGTCAAATCCCTGCTGGGCCTCGATCTGCCGATCGCGGCGTGGGCGGCCGAAGAGGGCATCGCCAACGAGGAGATCCAGGAGCGTCTCATGGCCGCCGCCGACACGCGCGCCGCTGAACGCGAAGCCTTGATCTCGCCGGCCCAGACCCGCCATCTGGAAAAGAACTTCCTCCTGCAGATGGTCGATATGCAGTGGCGCGAGCACCTCACGCACCTGGAGCATCTGCGCAACGTCATCGGCCTGCGCGGCTACGGCCAGCGCGATCCCTTGAACGAGTACAAGTCCGAAGCCTTCACCCTGTTCGAGACCCTGATCGGCGACCTGCGCCAGAACGTAACCCGCTGGCTGATGACGGTGGAGATCCAGTTCGCCGCCCCCGAGCCGGCCCCGCCGCCGATGTTTGAGGTCCATGTCGATCCTCTCACCGGGGAGAACGAACGCGCCCTGGAGACGGTCGGCGCCGCCATGGCCGCCGACTCGTCCGATCGGCGCGCCGCCCTGCCCCCCTCGGCCCTCCCCGCCGGTTTCGAACGCAGCGGCCGCAACGCCTCCTGCCCCTGCGGATCGGGCAAGAAGTTCAAGCATTGCCACGGGGCGCTGGCGTAGCTGTCCGTCGGCTACACGATCGTCCCGCCTTGTTTGCCCCAATAGGCGTCGCGGATCAGGCGTTTGTAGAGTTTGCCGGTGGCGTGGCGGGGGAGCTCGGCCATGAAGTCGATGCGGCGCGGCGTCTTGATGCGCGAGAGGCTGGCCCTGGCGAAGGCGGTCAGTTCGGCGGCCAGCGCCTCGCCGGCTTCGCCCGGGTCCACCGGCTGAACCACAGCCACCACCTCCTCGCCCATCTCCTCGTGCGGCGCTCCGACCACCGCGACATCGGCGACCTTGGGGTGGGTGATCAGCAGGTTTTCGATCTCCTGGGGATAGATGTTCACGCCCCCTGAGATGATCATGAAGCTCTTGCGGTCGGTGAGAAAGAGATAGCCGTCCTCGTCCAGCCAACCCACGTCGCCGAGGGTCGTCCAGCCGTGTTGGTTGCGGCTTTCGGCGGTCTTTTCGGGGTCGTTGTGGTATTCGAATTCGCCGCCGCCGGCGAAATAGACGCCGCCCTCGGTTCGGGGTGGAAGTTCGTCGCCCTCTTCATTGCAGATTTTCACCTGAGCGGTGAGGCCCTTGCCCACCGAGCCCTTCTTGCGCAGCCATTCGTCGGCGGTGATGGCGCAAAAGCCGTTGCCCTCGGTGCCGGCATAGTATTCGTGAACGATCGGTCCCCACCAGGCGATCATCTGTTCCTTCACCGGAATCGGACACGGGGCGGCGGCGTGGAAGACGCAGCGGAGCGACGAGAGATCGTATTTCGCGCGGGTTTCGGCGGGGAGCTTCAGCATACGGACGAAATGGGTCGGCACCCATTGGGCGCAGGTCACGCGGTATTTTTCGATGCAGGCCAGAGCGAACTCCGGATCGAAACGCTCCATCAGGATCACCGTGCCGCCGAGGATCTGGACGGCCAGTGACCAGCCGAGCGGGGCGGCGTGATAGAGGGGCGCCGGCGACAGATAGACCGTCTCGGCGTTCAGCCCATAGAGCGCCGCGCCGACCATGACGAGCGGATTGGGGGCATCGATGGGCTGGGGACCGTCGGCGGCGGCGGCGCGCTTCACTCCCTTGGGCCGGCCGGTGGTGCCCGAGGAATAGAGCATGGCCGAGCCGGCGCTCTCGTCGGCGATCGGGGTCGCCGGCATGGCCGCCCGGGCCGCTTCGAAGCTCTCGAACGGGCCGAGGTCGCTTATGGGGGCGCCATCGGCCAAGAACAGCTTCGCGCCCGCGATCAGGGGCGCCACCTGGCGGGCGACCTCGGCGACGCCGGCCGAGGCGATGAACACCTTCGAATCGCTGTCGCGGACGATGTATTCGACCTCGCCGGCGGTGAGTTTCGAAGAGATGCAGGTGAAGCGCACCCCGCTCCTCTGCGCCGCCCACAGGATCTCGTAGTAACGCGGGCTGTTGTCCATGAAGATGGCGACGCCATCCCCGGCCCCGATTCCGATCGACCGCAGAAGATGCGCCCCCTGGTTCGACCGCGCCTCAAGCTGGCCATAGGTCACGGCCTCGCCGGAGGCGGCCATGATGTAGGCGGCCTTCTCCGGGTGAGTCCTGGCGTGGGCCGAGGGATGCATCCTAGGCGGCCAGGGCGGTCGCGGACGCCTTGCCGAGGATCATGTCGGCCGCTTTTTCGGCGATCATGATGGTCGGGGCGTTGGTGTTGCCCGAAACCAGGCGCGGCATGACCGAGGCGTCGACCACCCGCAGGCCTTCCACCCCAATCACCCGAAGTTCGGGATCGACGACGGCGCCGGGACCGTGCCCCATCTGACAGGTTCCCACCGGGTGATAGATGGTGGTCCCCGCCGCCCGCGCATATTCCAGCAGCATGGCGTCTGTGTTCAAGTCGGCGCCCGGCATCATTTCGTGGTCGATGTAGGGGACCAGGGCGGGCTGGCCGGCGATGGCCCGTGCCCACTTCAGCGACGCCACCGCGACCTCCTGGTCCAGCGGATCGCTGAGGTAGGCCGGGGCGATGGCCGGATGAGTGGCCGGGTCGGGCGAGAGGATGCGGATGTGGCCGCGGCTTTCGGGGCGAAGCTGGCAGGGGGCGATGGTGAGGCCCGGCTGGTTCTCCAGCTCCATCTTTCCCTCCAGGGTGTATTTTTCCATGTCGCTGGTGGCCGGCAGGATGTGGAACTGGATATCCGGACCGGAAAGGTCGGGGCGCGACTTGCAGAAGGCGGCGATATGGGCCGCCGAGAGGGTCAGTAGGCCCTTGCGCTGGAACAGATATTTCAGCGTCTCGCCCACGAACCGCGCGCCGCGGGTCAGTTCGTTCACCGATACAACGTGGGCCTTCAGCCGCCAGGTGGCCAGGATGACGTAGTGATCCTGCAGGTTCTCCCCCACCCCCGGCCGGTCGGTCACCATGGTCACACCATGTTCGGCCAGCAGGGCCGCCGGTCCCACGCCCGAGAGTTGTAAAAGCTGGGGCGAATTGACCGCGCCGCCGGAGAGGATCACCTCCCGCGCCGCCTTTGCCGTCTTGCGCTCCCCGCCCTGCAGGAACTCGACGCCCACGGCCTTCTTGCCTTCGAACAACACGCGCGCCGCCAGAGCGCGGGTCTCCACCCGCAGATTGGTCCGCTTCATGGCCGGATGCAGATAGGCCACCGCCGCCGAACACCGCTGCCCGTTCCTGACCGTCAGTTGGTAGTAGGTTACCCCTTCCTGATCGGCCCCGTTGACGTCGGCGTTGCGCGGCATGCCCGCCTCGACACAGGCCTCCACCACCGCGTCCGAAACCGGATGGCCCTCGGTGACGTCCGAGACGTTCAGCGGCCCGCCCACCGCGTGGTGCTCGCCGGCCCCGCGTTCCTGATGCTCGGCGCGCAGGAAATAGGGGCGCACGTCGTCCCACCCCCAGCCCTCGCAGCCAAGCTGGCGCCAGCCGTCGTAGTCGGCGTGCTGGCCACGGATATAGAGCAGGCCGTTGATCGAAGACGAGCCGCCCAGCACCTTGCCGCGCGGCCACACATGGCTTCGCCCGCCGGTGCCCGGATCGGGCTGGGTGGCATAGAGCCAGTTGACCTTGGGGTCCTTGAGCGTGCGGGAATAGCCCACCGGCACATGGATCATCAGGTTGGAGAAGAACTGCCCGGGCTCGCGCGTCGGCCGGTCGTCGCCGCCCGCCTCCAGCAGCAGCACCCGCGTCCTGCCGTCGGCGGAGAGGCGGTTGGCGAGGACGCATCCGGCCGACCCGGCCCCCACGATGATGTAGTCCGCCATGATGGGGTCGGGCATGGGTGTTTCCTCGAAATCCAGAACTCTGGTTGTCCGGATGTTATGGCGCGCCGCGGGCGGCGCCGTAAAGGCGCGAGGCTTGGCCAGCCTTGACTATCGTCGCGTCAGGGCCTCGCCATGCCTTCAGGATTTCCTGGAGTCGCGCCATGTCCAACCCCACCTTCGAGACCATCCTCTACGCCGTCGAGGACGGCATAGCGACCGTCACCCTCAACCGGCCCGATCGCCTCAACGCCTTCACCACGCGCATGATGGCCGACATGATCGCCGCCTTCGACGCCAGCGACGGCGACGACGACGTGGGGGCGGTGATCGTCACCGGGGCGGGGCGGGCCTTCTGCGCCGGGGCGGACCTTTCGGCCGGCGCGGTGACCTTCGACCGCGACGCGCGGCGGGATCGGGAGGGCGATCTCGGCCGCGAGCGGGTGGGCGGGGTTGAGCGGGACGGCGGCGGCAAGCTCACCTTGCGCATCTTCGATAGCCTGAAGCCGGTGATCGCGGCGGTGAACGGGCCGGCGGTGGGGGTGGGGGTGACCATGCAACTCGCCATGGACATCCGCCTGGCCTCGAGCGAGGCGCGCTTCGGCTTCGTCTTCGCCCGCCGCGGCATAACGCCCGAGGCCGCCTCGTCGTGGTTCCTGCCCAGGCTGGTGGGCGTCCAGACGGCCCTGGAGTGGTGCTACACCGGGCGGGTGTTTCCCGCCCAGGAGGCGCTCGACCGGGGCTTGGTGCGCTCTCTCCACGCCCCCGCCGAACTGCTGCCGGCGGCCAGGGCCCTGGCCCGCGAGATTGTCGACAACACCGCGCCGGTGTCCAATGTCCTGACCCGTCAGATGATCTGGCGCATGGCCGGGGCGGATCACCCCATGGAGGCGCACCGTGCCGACAGCCGAGCCATCCAGGCCAGGGGGGCGTCCGCCGACGTGCGCGAAGGCGTGACGGCGTTTCTCGAAAAGCGGACCGCCCGCTATCCAGACCGCGTCTCGGCCGACGTTCCCGACATCTGGCCGCATTGGCGGCGGCGCGAGTTCAGTTGAGGCTTCACGCCACCGAGGCGCGATCCCGTCTTCAACGGCCGCAACCTCAGCGCCGCCAAATCAACACAGAAGCGTCATAGGCGCTTGTCGGCGCGGATGAAATTGCATAAGAGCAATCGCGTTCAACGCATGACCCGAACGAGATTCAATCGTTCGACACTCAACGAAAGAAGAAATCATGGACGACAAGGCCGAGATTATCGAAATGACGGCGGAGATCGTGGCCGCCTACGTCGAGAACAACACCATCGCCATGGGCGACCTGCCGGGACTGATTCAAGGCGTGCATCGCGCCCTGGCTTCAGTCGCCGCCGGCATGGACGCCGTGGAAGCGCCGCGCAAGGAGCCGGCCGTGCCGGTGCGCCGTTCGATCACCCCCGATCATCTGGTGTGCCTGGAAGATGGGCGGAAGTTCAAGTCCCTCAAGCGCCATCTGCGCACCAAGTACAACATGAGCCCGGAGGACTACCGGGCCAAATGGGGTCTGGCCAAGGACTATCCGATGGTCGCCCCCAACTACGCCAAGGCGCGCTCGGAACTGGCCAAGCAGATGGGCCTGGGCCAAGGCGGCCGTCAGGTCGCCAAGGGCAAGCGCGGCAGCCGGTAAGACACCTCGACCTCCCGTAGCCGGCCCACGATAGGAGGCGGGAGGATTTTTCGACTAGATGGCGAGCGCCGCCGCGTCCCGGCGGATGCGCTCGACCATCGAGAACAGGCCGTTGGACCGCTGTTGCGACAGCGCGCCGATGAGGCCCAGCCGCGCGAAAGCCGCCTTGGCGTCGAAGGCCAGGATTTCCTTCGGCGACCGGCCGCTGTAGAGGCCCATCAGTATGGCGATCAGGCCGCGCACGATATGGGCGTCGGAATCGCCGCGAAAGTCGAGGGCGCCCTGCGCGTCCGCCTGGGTGACCAACCACACCTGGCTGGCGCAGCCCTTAACCTTGTTGGCGTCCGACCGCTCGGCGTCGGTGAGCGGCTCCAGGTCGCGGCCCAGGTCGATGACGTGGCGATAGCGCTCCTCCCAGTCGCCCAGAAACTCGAACGTCTCGGCAAGTTCGCCCAGCGCCTGGTCGATGGTGTGGGGCGGCGGGGTGTGCACATTCATGGTCGCCCTCATTTAGGCTTCATCGGTCCGCAAGGCAAAAGCGACCCCATGCCGGAAAACGCCCGATGATCCTGGCCACAGACGTCTGGATCGGCGCCCTGATCCGCCGCGCCGAACTGGGCGGCGCCTTCGCCACCGTGGTCCGCAAGGGCGACGCGCGGGCCGGCGCCGTGCTGGTGAAAACCATCGACCGAAGGACCGGCGAGGCGCGGCTCTACGCCGAGGCGACCCGCGAGGGCGGCGAACCGGTGTGGATGCA
>JBDTIW010000295.1:0-2873 GCA_039936215.1 Caulobacteraceae bacterium
GGACCCAGGGCGCCCACCCAGATTGCGCCGACGCGGCTTTCGCGGCTGCAATGAATTTGCCCGTGGCCCCTGGGTCCTTAGCTCTTCAGCCCGCAAGGGGGCAGGCTTGCGGCCGGGATGACGTAATTGGGTAGCAAGTTAGCTGAAGCAAGCGACTAGTTCAGATTCGCCGCCTTGGGCGCGGCGGCCTGGCGGGCGATGGCCAGGGCGATCAGGCGGTCCCAGCCCAAAAGGCTCGTCAGGTGGGCGTAAATCTGGCCGATCGCGCCGTTGGTCAGCAGCTCCTGGATCTTCTCCGCCGGCAGGGCCTTGAGCCTGGTCTCCGAGATGCAGAAATATTCGGCGACCGTCTGGGGGGCGCCGGGCGTTCCGTCGGGGTTGGCGGGGGTATAGGTCTGGGTGCGGGTCTCGAACAGATCGAGATCCTTCAGGAGGGTGATGAAGGAGTCGGTGCGCCTGACCTCGACCTCGAAATCGTTGCAGAACTGCATGCAGTTCTTGGTGTATTCGGTGGGCTCGCCCGCCGCGTCGAAAAAGGCCAGGTCGGGTAGGTCGCCCAGCATGGGGGCGGCGCGGTCGATGCACACCACCAGCTGCTCGCCCTTGGGATCGTTGGCCAGGACGAAGGGATAACGGCGGATATAGGCGGGGATGTAGACCCCGGCTTCGAAGCCGCCGGTGGGCTCGATGAACATGTTGGCGTCGGCGTTGACCCCCATCACCGCCAGGGGCTGATAGCGCTCGCCGGCGAAGATGATCGGAAACGACAGGGCGGCGGCGGGAAATTCGGTCACCGTCAGCGGCGCGACCTGGCTGCCGGCGGCGAAGGCGTAGGGCCGGTCGATACGTCGCAGGCCAAGCTTGGCGTGCAACTCTTTGCTCAGCGGCTCGGGCTTGGAATAGAAGAGGACGTTGCCGCTGATCAGGCCCGCGTCGGTCTGGTTGGTGTCAGCCATGAAGAACTCTAAGGAAATGGGAAGGGCGCCCTTTAGCCGATCGCCGGGCGCCCGGCAATGCAGGCGAATTTGGGCGGCCGACTTCGGCGGGCCGATTTGGGAAGGATGACGATGAGACGACTTATGGCGGCGCTGGCGCTGGCGGCGGGGCTGGCGGCCTTTGGCGGCGGCCACGCGGCGGCGGCCGACGAGGCCAAGCCCGACGTTGGCAACGCCGATGTGGCGGCCAAGGCCGACAAAAAGGACGAGGCGCCCATGCCGCCGCCCTTCCCCGCCGACGCCAGCATCAAGCAGACGACGCGCCTCGCCGGCCGGACGCTGGCCTATACCGCGACGGTGGGCTGGCTGCCGGTGCGGGACGACAAGGGCAAGACCACCGCCCAGGTGGTGTTCACAGCCTATACCCTGGACGGCCCGCGCGATCCCTCCCGGCCGGTGACCTTCGCCTTCAATGGCGGACCGGGCGCCGCGTCGGTCTATCTCAACCTGGGCGCCATCGGCCCCAAGCGGGTGCAGTTCGGGGCGGCCGGCGACAGCCCCTCCGATCCAGCCCGCCTGATCGACAACGACGGAACCTGGCTCGACTTCACCGACCTGGTGTTCATCGACCCGGTGGGCACCGGCTTTTCCCGCTCCCTGGTCGGCGAGAGCGAGACCAAGAAGGCGTTCTGGGCCACCAAGCCGGACATCGAATATCTGTCGCGCATCGTCTACGACTGGCTGGTCAAGAACGGCCGCATGGCCTCGCCCAAATACATCACCGGCGAGAGCTATGGCGGGTTCCGGGGGCCGCGGATCACCCACTATCTGCAGACCCAGCTCGGGGTGGGGGTGAGCGGGGTGGTGCTGCTGTCGCCCTATCTCGACTCGGCGGCGGAGTTCGACCCGTCGCTGTCGCCGCTGCCGTTCGTGATCACCCTGCCGTCGATGGCGGCGGCCAATCTGGAGCGCCAGGGCCGCCTGACGGCGGCGGCCATGGCGGCGGTGGAGGACTATGCGCGCGGCGAATACGCCACCGACCTGATGAAGGGCCGGACCGACCCGGCGGCGCAAGGCCGCATGGAGCAACGCGTGGCCGAATTGACCGGCCTCGATCCGATGTTCGTCAAGCGCTCGGGCGGGCGGATCGAGACCCAGGCCTTCCTGCGCGAGGTGTTCCGGGGCGAGGGCAAACTCGGCAGCCGTTACGATTCCAACGTCGCCGAATGGGATCCGTTTCCCTATGCGCCCGAACAGCGCACCGGCGATCCGATCCTCGATTCGATCATCGCGCCCACCACCTCGGCGATGGTCGATTTCGTCACCCGCACGGTCGGCTGGAAGGTGGACGGCCGCTACAACGCGCTGAGCTACGAGGTCGGCAAGGCGTGGAACGACGGCCACGACGAGCAGGTCGAATCGGTGACCGACCTTCGCCAGGCGGTGGCCCTCGATCCGAAGATGCGGGTGCTGATCGCCCACGGCTGGGACGATCTCTCCTGCCCCTTCTTCGCCTCGGTCCTGGTGGTGGACCAGATGCCTGCCATGGGCGATCCGACCCGCGTCGCGGTCAAGGCCTATCCCGGCGGCCACATGTTCTACGCCCGCGAGGCCAGCCGTCTGGCCCTGCGGGGCGACGTCATGGCGGTGTACGGCGTGCGGTGAGGAGCCCCTCCCTCCCCCAATGGGGAGGGAAAGATCGCGAAGCGATCAGGGTGGGGAGCGGTGAAGCGTCGCCGATCTTTGGGGAATGGCAAGCCGAGACCACCGGGCCGCGTCGGCATTCCCCACCCATCTTCTCGCTTCGCTCGAAGCCACCCTCCCCATTGGGGGCTACGGGATTCACACATTTGCGTCGGCCCTGGCGAGGATGACGCCGCAGAGGGTGGCGGTGAAGCGTATCCACCCGTCGGCCATGGTTTTTGGGCCTGGGGGTTT
>JBDTIW010000296.1:0-2735 GCA_039936215.1 Caulobacteraceae bacterium
AGGGGACGCCGTAGTAGGGATAGCCGTAGACGCCGCCCAGAACCGCGCCGACGGCGAAGCCATAGCCATACGGATAGCCGTATCCGTAGCCGCCGCGCCAGCCACCCCAGCCGCCGCGCCAGCCCCCTCGGCCATCGTCGCCACGCCAACCACGACCGTCGTCGCCGCGACCGCCGTCACGCCCGCCATCGCGGCCGCCGCCTTGGAATCCCCGACCCCCGCCGCCGGCCATCGCGGCGTGGCCGCCACCGCGACCCTGGCCCTGCGCCAGCACGGGCGTGGCCGTCGCCAGCATCGAGCCTGCCACCGTCAAGGCGATCACGCCGCTACCGAGAATCCTGTTCATCCGAATCTCCAACTCAAGTCATCCGATCGCCCATCGGGGCGACGGGCGGCCTTTCTTCAAGGCTTGCCGGGACCCTAGTTTTCGGCGGCTGAACCGGGGCTGAACGCGGCTGACAGGATTCTAGCGGCCAAAATCACACCCTTGGCGCCCGTCGGGGCGACCGGGCAGCGCGGCCGTCGCTTGGCATGATTTGGGTGCGTCCGCTCTCCGGCGATAGGCTGAGGGCCGGATCGACCCATCTCGTACACTCGGCATTTTCGCCTCCCGGCCGGTGTGCGCCGCCTATTGCAGCAATGGTCGCAGTTGATCGACTGTGCGGGCGTCGCCCACGCGCTCGGCCGCGGCGGTGGCTCCGATAAGAGCGCCCCGCCGGCCAGGCGCTGTCGCCAAGGCGGCTCTGAACGCCTCAAGGGCTTGATCCGGCCGGTTCAGGCGAAGCAGCAGTTCGCCCAGTTGCTCGCGCGCCGGTACGATCGGTCCGGGCGTGACGGGCAATTTTTCGAAGGCGTCTTCCTCCTCCGCGGCAGCGTTCAGGCTGGCGATCGCTGACGTAGCATCGCCCTGAGCCGCGGACTGCCATCCCCTTGCCTCCAGGAGCATGGCGTACGTCTGAGCCGCCCAATAGGCGTCCCCTTTCACCTTCAAAGCCTCAACGCAGGCCTGAAGCTCGCCAATGTCGTTGTCTGCAGGGCTGGGGACCGCCGTACGCGCATGACCCAAGGCCCGCGCCCAATAGACGATGGCGGCCACCTGGGGCGCCGATCCGGGCAGCGGGCGGAGCCGCAAGGCGGCGTCCCAGTCGTGCTGTTCGACGGCCAGTCGTACAGGCATGGCCGTGGCGGCATAGCCCACCTTGAACTGCACCGAGGGCAGCCCGGTCATCGCCTGCACGGCGGCGACCACCCCCGCGGCCTCCTGATAGCGGCCTCGCTGAAGGTACGCGTAGGTGAGGTAGTCCATCGCATGCAGCTCTTCGCCGACATCGGTCTGGGCGTGGGCGGCGGCGCGCGCGGCCAGGTTTGAGGCGATGGAATCGTCCCACAGGCCCAGACGGGTGAAGATGTGCGAGGGCATGTGCAGGGCGTGCGGCGCCGAAGGGGCGATCTTCGAATAGGCTCGTGCTGCGGGCAGGCCGCGCTGGGCCAGCTCGGCGCTGTCGTAGGCGTGGATCAGATAGTGCGCCAGGCCGGGGTGCCGCGGCTGTCGGCGATAGATTTGCTCAAGGATGGCGGCGGCCTGTTTCTGGTTGGCGTGGGTCCGGTCCGTCGGCGGCGCGGTGGCGATCAGAGCCAGGGCGTAGAAGATCTGAGCCTCGGGATCGCCAGGATCGCGGCTGGCCACGTCGGCCATGGCGCGGGCGTAGCGTTTGGCTCTCTCGGTGGCGCTCGCCGTTTCGGCGTCGGCGTAGTACTGGGCCAGCGCGGCGATAAACCAACGCTCGCGCGGCGTCCCGCCGCCGATCTCCCCCGCGCGCCGCACCTGCGCCGCGCCCTCGCCTAGCTCGTCGCCGGTCGGTGGGTCCCAAAGCTGGTGGTAGTGGGTCATGGCCATGCCCCAATGGGCCATGGCGCAGCCCGAGTCCTGGGCGGCCACGCCCGCGAAAGCCTTCTCGGCGGCGGCGTAGGCGAACGAATGCAGCAGCGCCACGGCCCGGTCGAAGGATGCCGAGACGGCGGACTTGCATGAGGTGGGGAACGTCACCGCGCCCAGATGCTCCGGCGCCGGATGGTCGTGGTGCTCTTCGGCCATGGCCGGGTCCATCGGCTGGGCCATCGCCTGGGGTGCGACGGCCACTGCGAACGCCAAGGCCAGGCCCGCGACACGTTTTTGCATGGCTAAGCTCTCCAACAGTCCGGCGTCTCCGACCTGATCAAGGTCCAACCGTAGCCACCGCAGACAATGGGGCAAGGGATCGTCGCCGGCGGGTCGCCGCTGCCGACGACCGGTTTCCACCCAACTCCGTCATTCGCAATGTCCGCTTGTCGGCAGGGGACCAACTGCCGGATTCTCACCGCTAGCTGTTTATATCCACCACCACGCGCCCGCGCACCCGGCCCTCCAGGATGGCGGCGCCCAGCGCCGGAACATCGGTGAGGCCGGCCGTGACGGTCATGGAATCGAGCTTGGCCGGATCGAGATCGCGGGCCAGGCGGCGCCAGGCCTCTTCGCGCTCCGCCTTGGGACACATCACCGAATCGATCCCGGTCAGGGTGACGCCGCGCAGGATGAAGGGCGCCATCGAGGCGGGAAGATCCATCCCCTGGGCCAGGCCGCAGGCCGCCACCGCGCCGCCGTAGCGCATCTGGGCCAGGACATTGGCCAGGGTGTGGCTGCCGACCGCGTCTATGGCCCCGGCCCACCGCTCGCGGGCCAGGGGGCGGCCGGGCGC
>JBDTIW010000297.1:0-9315 GCA_039936215.1 Caulobacteraceae bacterium
TCGTAGAGCATGACCTGACCCGAACGGCTGAGGCCGGCCGCTTCCAGCAGGTTCTCGATATCGCCGATGTGCGCCCCGTCGAAGACCGGGGTGGCGATGGGAACGCCCTTGGAGAGGTTGCGGGCCAGCTCGATCAGTTCCTCCTCGTCGTCGGGAAGGATCTGCTTCTTGCCGTAGATGGTCCGCAGGCGGTCGGTCAGCGCCTTCTTCTGGCCGCCATGCTGCCAGGCCTCCAGCAGGTCGCCGATTTGCCGTCCGAGGCCCGCGCAGGCCCAGCCCAGGTGGGTCTCGAAGATCTGGCCGACGTTCATCCGCGAGGGGACGCCCAGGGGGTTGAGCACCACATCGACCGGGGTGCCGTCTTCCAGGTGCGGCATGTCCTCGATGGGCAGGATCTTGGAGATCACGCCTTTGTTGCCGTGACGGCCGGCCATCTTGTCGCCGGGCTGCAGCTTGCGCTTCACGGCCACGAAGACCTTGACCATCTTCATCACGCCCGGCGGCATCTCGTCGCCCCGCTGGAGCTTGTCGACCTTGTCCTCGAAGCGGCGGTCGAGGCGCTTGCGGGCGTCGTCGAACAGACGGCGCATGGCCTCCAGTTCGCCCATTGCCTTCTCGTCCTCGACGGCGATCTGCCACCACAGGCCCGGCGCGATCTCCTCGAGCTTGTCGGGGGTGATTTCGCCGCGGCCCAGACCCTTGGGACCGGAGACGGCGTTCGCACCGACCAGAAGCTCGCGCAGGCGGGCGGTCATGTTGCGGTTGAGGATGGCGAATTCGTCGTCACGGTCCTTGCCGAGCCGGTCGATCTCCTCGCGCTCGATGGCGACGGCGCGTTCGTCCTTTTCGACGCCGTGGCGGTTGAACACGCGGACCTCGACCACCGTGCCGGCGACGCCGGGCGGCAGGCGAAGGGAGGTGTCGCGAACGTCGGAGGCCTTTTCGCCGAAGATGGCCCGCAGCAGCTTTTCCTCCGGGGTCATCGGCGATTCGCCCTTGGGGGTGACCTTGCCGACCAGGATGTCGCCCGGCAGGACCTCGGCCCCGATGGCCACGATGCCCGCCTCGTCGAGATTGCGCAGGGCCTCCTCGCCGACGTTGGGAATGTCGCGGGTGATCTCTTCTGGACCCAGCTTGGTGTCGCGGGCCATGACCTCGAATTCCTCGATGTGGATCGAGGTGAAAACGTCGTCGCGGACGATGCGTTCGGAGATGAGGATCGAGTCCTCGAAGTTGTAGCCGTTCCAGGGCATGAAGGCGACCAGGGCATTGCGGCCCAGAGCCAGTTCGCCCAGATCGGTGGAGGGACCGTCGGCGATGATGTCGCCGGCCGCCAGCTTGTCGCCCACCCGGACCAGGGGCCGCTGGTTGATGCAGGTGTTCTGGTTGGAGCGCTGGAACTTCGAGAGGCGATAGATGTCGACGCCCGGCTTGGTGGGGTCGGTCTCCTCGGTGGCGCGGATGACGATGCGGGTGCCGTCGATCTGCTCGACGACGCCGGGCCGGCGGGCGATGACCACCGCCCCGGAATCGCGGGCGACCACGTCCTCCATGCCGGTGCCGACCAGGGGCGCGTCCGACTGGATGAGCGGCACGGCCTGGCGCTGCATGTTGGAGCCCATCAGGGCGCGGTTGGCGTCGTCGTTTTCCAGAAAGGGGATCAAGGCGGCGGCGACCGAGACGACCTGCTTGGGGCTGACGTCCATCAGATCGACCTGATCCTTGGCCAGCAGCGAGGGCTCGCCGTTGATCCGGCCGGGGACCAGATCGTCGACGATCTCGCCGTCCTTCAGCGCGATGTTGGCCTGGGCGATGACATGCTTGGCCTCCTCCATGGCCGACATATAGACCACCTCGTCGGTGATCTTGCCGTCCTTGACCCGGCGGTAGGGGCTTTCGATGAAGCCGTATTTGTTGACCACCGCGTGGGTGGCCAGGGAATTGATCAGGCCGATGTTGGGGCCTTCGGGAGTCTCGATGGGGCAGATGCGGCCGTAATGGGTGGGGTGGACGTCGCGCACCTCGAAGCCGGCCCGCTCGCGGGTCAGGCCGCCGGGGCCGAGCGCCGAGAGGCGCCGCTTGTGGGTGATCTCGGACAGCGGATTGGTCTGGTCCATGAACTGGGAAAGCTGCGAGGAGCCGAAGAACTCGCGCACCGAGGCGGCGGCCGGCTTGGCGTTGATCAGGTCGTGCGGCATGACGGTGTCGATATCGACGCTCGACATGCGCTCCTTGATCGCCCGCTCCATGCGCAAAAGGCCGACGCGGTACTGGTTTTCCAAGAGTTCGCCCACCGAGCGCACCCGGCGGTTGCCGAGGTTGTCGATATCGTCGATTTCGCCGCGCCCATCGCGCAGGCCGACCAGGGTCTTCAAGACCTCCAGCACGTCTTCCTTGCGGATCACCCGCACGTCGTCGGGGCAGTCGAGTTCGAGGCGGATGTTCATCTTCACCCGACCCACCGAGGAGAGATCGTAGCGGTCCTTGTCGAAGAACAGCGACTTGAACATCGCTTCGGCCGCTTCGATGGTCGGCGGCTCGCCCGGACGCATGACGCGGTAGACGTCGAACAGGGCGTCCTCGCGGGTGGCGTTCTTGTCGACCCGCAGGGTGTTGCGGATATAGGCGCCCACGGTGACGTGATCGATGTCCAGGACGTCGATGGTGGTGAAGCCGTGCTCCTCCAGGGAGGCGATGGATTCGATATCCAGCTCGTCGCCGGCCTCGGCGTAGATCTCGCCGGTGGCCGGATTGACCTCGTCGCGGGCCAGATAGCGGCCGACCAGGGCTTCGGGCGACAGCAGGAGGGTCTTGAGGCCCCCGTCGGCCAGGCGCTTGGCCTGGCGGGCGGAAATCTTGGTTCCGGCCGGGGCGACCTCCTCGCCGGTGTCGCCGTCGATGAGCGGCGCCTCGGGCTTCACGCCCCGCCAGCGCTCGGGCTTGTAGGGCGTCGCCCAGCCGCCGCCGTCGCGCTTCACGTAAGGGACGACATCGTAGAAGGTGGTGAGGATCTCCTCGCCGTCCATGCCCAGGGCATAGAGGAAGGTGGTGGCCGGCAGCTTGCGGCGCCGGTCGATGCGGCAGAAGACGACATCCTTGGCGTCGAACTCGAAATCGAGCCAGGAGCCGCGATAGGGGATGATGCGGGCGGCGAACAGGAGCTTGCCCGACGAATGGCTCTTGCCCTTGTCGTGGTCGAAGAAGACGCCCGGCGAGCGGTGCATCTGGGAGACGATCACCCGTTCGGTGCCGTTGACGACGAAGGTGCCCTTGTCGGTCATGAGCGGAATATCGCCCATGTAGACATCCTGCTCCTTGATGTCCTTGACGCTGCGGGCCTGGGTTTCCTCGTCGATTTCCCACACGATCAGGCGCAGCTTGACCTTCAGGGGCGCGGCATAGGTCATGTCGCGCTGGATGCATTCCTCGACGTCGTATTTTGGGTCCTCGAACTCATAGGAGACGTATTCGAGCATGGCGCGCTCGTTGAAGTCCTTGATCGGGAACACCGATTTGAAGACCGCCTCGATCCCTTCGTCGCGGCGCTGGGCCGGCCGGACCTCGCGCTGCAGGAACTGTTCGTAGGAGGATCGCTGAACCTCGATCAGGTTCGGCATTTGCACGGCTTCGGGGATGCGGCCGAAAGACAGGCGGATCCGCTTCTTGCCGGTGAACGATTGCGCCATCGTGGCTCCCTGGTGGACGCGGGCCAGAGGGTTCTGGGGCGTCGGCTTGTCTGTCCTGGCGTCCACCCTCGGACCGGACGGGCGCGCGGCGAGGGTGATCCCTGGCCGCGAGCCGTCCGCCGGACGCTGGAATGTTCCGCGGGCCTTGACGGCCGCGGCGCCCCTTCGCGCTGGTCAGAGGGCGGCCGACCGCGCCTCGGGGCTCAAAGACGAACGCGCCGCAATCCCGGGCGCGCTCGTGCGATTGGTGTCTCTTGAAATGGAGAGGAACGCGTATCTAAGCGCTCCCCGCCAAAAAGGGAAGAGGCGGTTGAAGATTTCCTTCGCCCCGCAAGAAGGCTCTACCCGATTCATTTCGTGTTTTAGCCCTCGCCCCGCGCTTGCGGGGAGAGGGTTGGGTGAGGGGTTTCTCCGCGCGCCGGGCTTTTCCGGCGAGAGCGATGTGTTGGCGCCACCCCCTCACCCAACCCTCTCCCCCATAAGAATGGGGGCGAGGACTAAGATGTGTGCATACGATAGCGCAAGGGGAGAAGATGCCTCTCTACTTCACCGTGATGGCGGCGCCGGCGGCTTCGAGCTTGGCCTTGATGTCGGCGGCTTCCTGCTTGGAGACGTTTTCCTTGATGTTCTGGGGCGCGCCTTCGACCAGATCCTTGGCTTCCTTGAGGCCGAGGTCGGGACGGACGGCGCGCACTTCCTTGATGACGTTGATCTTCTTTTCGCCGGCGCCGGTGAGGATGACGGTGAATTCGGTCTGCTCCTCGGCGACTTCGGCCGGACCGGCGGCGGCCGGACCGGCGGCGGCCATGGCCACCGGCGCGGCGGCGGAAACGCCCCACTTGTCTTCCAGCAGCTTGGAGAGTTCGGAGGCTTCCAGCACGGTCAGAGCGGAAAGGTCATCGACCAGTTTTTCGAGTTTCGACATCGGTAGGGTCCTTTTGGAGAAGAATGGCGGTTGAGGCGGGACGGGCCTAGGCGGCGTCCTTGGTGGCGTAGGCGTTCATCACCCGGGCGAGCTGGGCGCCGGGCGCCTGCAGAACGGCGGCGATCTTGGTGGCCGGAGCCTGGAGCAGGCCCACCATCCTGGCGCGAATCTGGTCGAGCGACGGCAGCTTGGCCAGGGCGGCGATGCTCGCCGCGTCCAGCACCTGGTCGCCCATCATGCCGCCGACGATGGTGAACTTGTCGTTGTCCTTGGCGTAGGCGGTGGCCACCTTGGCGGCGCTGACCGCGTCGGGGCCGTAGGCGATCGCCACCGGACCTTGGAACAGGGCGTGCGCCCCCTCCCCCGCCCCGCTCAGGGCCTTCTGGGCCAGGCGGTTCTTGACCACCTTGAGGGTGGCGCCTTCCTGGCGAAGACGATGGCGCAGATCGGTGATCTCGGCGACCGTGAGGCCCAGATAGTGGGTCACCACGACGGCGCCGGCCCCGGCGAACACGCCCTTGAGCGTCTCGATGGACTGCGACTTCTGGGCCCGTTCCATGGCGGTCTCCTAAACCTCGACAAGCCGCGAGACGGATTGCTCCGCAGGCAGCGAAAATAGCGTCTGTCCAAAAGGATGCTTCCAGCCGCGCCGCGCCGCGCCACGCGGGCCGGCGCCTTGGCTTGCTAAGCTCCCCATCTCCCCGCGGCGCAAAACGATTAAGCCTCGACGAGGCCCGCGGTTCTTGGACAGGATCGACCAGGGCGAGCCCAGCCGGACGCGGCGCTTTACAGGAGGCCGGCGGGCAAATCAAGCAAGCCCCATTTTTGGTAGTGGGGCAGTTTGAAATTTAGGCAATCCAAACGAGCGGCGTTACCATCGGGTGATTCGCGGGGAGACCCCGGTGACGCAACCGACAATGGCCGTGGAAGCTTGCGCTCGGATGGTCACGGCGTCGAGCCACGCGTGCCTGGCGACAGTAGCCGCTCCGGAGCCGCAGCGTTTCGACGCACTTGCCGCATCTTTGGGCGCGCTATCATCCGGCCTCACATTCGGGGCCATCGTCATAGCCATTCTCACCGTTCTGGCGGGCTATGCATGGGGCAGATTGATCGCCAGACAAGCGAAAGACGAAGCCGTCAAGGCCATGCGCGAGTCCGTAGGCGAGGAAGTGGAGCGCGTTGCGCGACCAATTATCGATGCGTGGCTAACCACTGAGGGGGTTGAACAGATGCGACAGATCGCCCAAATGACGCAACCCTCATCATTAGCGACGGACCCAGACGCGGCGGATAGAATTGCCGACCGAATAGACCAATGACCACCCTTGGCGAAAGCCTCAAAGTTATTAGAAAGTATTGGGATACGGCTCCCGTTCCGGTTGATGGAATATTGACCGAGTTGGGATTGGGTCCTGTTTACCGGTCGTATCCCAATGCGATATCGGGAAAGATAGTTCGTTCTGATACACCGGCGGGATACACGATAATAATAAACGATCGACAGCATTTGAACCGTCGAAGGTTCACCATGGCTCACGAATTGGGGCATTATCTATACCATCGTGATTTGCTTCAATTGGGCGTCGGGGATACGTTGGCATATCGGGCTGAGGGTTCTGGCACCCCGAACGATAAGATTGGGCCGCAGCAAGAAACTGAGGCCAACCGGTTCGCTGCGAACCTTCTAATGCCCTCGCATTTGATAGCTTCACTGCGAGCCGAGGGCGTCACGAAGCCGCTGGTTTTGGCCGAGCGCTTGGGTGTCTCTGAGGCCGCCATTAGGATTAGACTCGGCCTAACCGCTGATCGCGGCTTGTTTGAGGAGGACGAGGCTGAGGACGCCGAGGAAGATCAAGGGGTGGGCTTCTTGTAAGGCCCGCGCTTGGATGGAGACGGCTCGGCGTTCTCCAAAACCGCGACCAGATCGGCCATTTCCCAAAGCCGCGTCGCGACCCCCGCCGCCATCGCGGGCGACATGCGAAGCGTCGAATGAACGTGAACGAAATTGTAATAGGCGAAGTGGAGCGCCACCGCGTTTGCGTGGTTTTCGACCTTCTTTGAAAAGCCATTGGTGAGGCGGGTGAAGCGGCGCATGTGCATCCGCATCGTCAGGTTCTGGCGCTCGAGGTAGGACGTGGTGATGTGCTTTTCGTCCGGCTTGCCTTCCACCGGCGTCTTGCGGGCGCCAATGCAGTCGGCGGGGCTGTAGCGGCCCGGCGCGGTGATCGTCGGGCCGTAGAGCTTCACAAGCTGGGCATAGTCAACGTCGCCGCCGAAAGCGCCCTCCACGGCCTCCAGATAGGCGCGGTGGCCGTCTGACGTGAGTTGGACGCGGTTGGCGAGGCGCTTCGCCAGATCGTCCATGAATGCCATCGCCCATTGACCGTCACGACCGCCGACCATCCACGACATGACCAGCTTGGAGTCCGCGTCGATCCCCGTCCAGGTCCAGGTATCGCCCGCATGGTCAGGCGCGGCCTTGGCGGTCGCAATGTTCTTTTGCTTGGCGTAGGTGAATGACCAGATTTCATCCACCTGAACGCGCTTGGCATTCAAATTCATGAAAGCACATCCTGATAGGAGGCCAGAGCGCGGCCCGCGTCGTTCAGGAGATTGGTGATCATGTGCTTGCTCGCGCCGGTCGTGCGCTCGATAGCGCGGATGGACATCCCCTCGCAAAGAAGTTGGAGGATGGATGCGCGGGCGGTGCTGGTCAGGCGGTTCATAATGACCTTTTTAGACGCTAGCTCACGCACTGCAAGCACTTTCTGTATTTCTGCTTGCAAAAGACCCGAATCGGGCCATATTGCAAGCACCGTTTGACGAGGTGCTTGCATGGACGATGATACCGAGGGACGTGCGAAGGGCGGTCACGCCCGGGCCGCGAAACTGTCACCAGAGCGGCGATCCGCCATCGCAAAGATGGGAGCCGCGCGACGATGGGCGGAAGCACCAGACGCAGCCGACGACACGCCTCGGGTGTTGGAGAGCTATCGCGGTAAACTGGAAATAGCAGGCGCCGTGATCCCATGTGCCATCGTGATGGGCCCTAATGGCGTCCAACGTGTCCTCACGGAAAATGGCATAACCAATGCTATCTTGGGAACGAGAAGCGGCGCTTCAAAGCGTCTCAAAAAGGCCGCCTCAGAGGGGGGGGCCCCTTTGCCACTTTTCATCGCTCCAAGTCAGCTTTCTGCCTTTATTTCCAAAGATTTAGTCGATGGGCCCCTAAGACCTATCGATTATCTGGATGGGGAGCGATTGGTTAGAGGGTATGATGCCAGCATCCTCGCGGCGGTTTGTAACATTTGGCTCCGGGCTCGTGAAGCTGGAAAGCTACAGGGGCAACAACTCGATAAGGCCATGAAGGCCGAAATCCTGACAAGGGCCCTTGCCGAGACAGCTATCGTCGCGCTCGTCGATGAGCAGACAGGATACCAAAGTGTCCGGCCGCAAAACGCGCTGCAATCCTACCTAGAACTTGTGATCCGACGTGAACTGGCCGTCTGGGCGAAGAAGTTCCCTGATGAATTTTACGAAAACATCTATAGGCTGAAGGGGTGGAAATGGCCGGGCATGAGCAAAAACCGCTATAGCGTTGTCGCTAATTATACAACTAATCTTATTTATGATCGACTAGGCCCCGGAATTACGGAAGAATTGATTAGCAAGACGCCAATGAACGAAAAGGGCTATAGGCCGAATAAATTGCACCAATGGTTATCTGATGAGATAGGAGACCCAATGCTTGCCACCCATATGCACTCGATACTAATGTTCCAGCGACTCGCTATTGCCAACAGCTATGGGTGGCGGAGATTCCTGCACATGGTTGACCAAGTTCTTCCGCGTAGGGGTAGCACGTTAGAATTGCCCTTTGATTTTAACGATTCCAACGAGAGCTAGCCGCTTTGCTGGCCGCGTCGCTTCGTGCCTCTGGTGAAAGATTCTTGGCGCGGGCAGGGCCCCCCTTTTCACCACCCAGGCGTCCGCGTTCGGCGTGGGTCAGCGGCGCATCAATTTTTGGTGGGGCAGCGGCGCAACCCGTCGCTAGATCGGCCACTAGCTTCGCCAACTGGTTCGCGTCGCGGGGGCGTTTCGGGAATTTAGCCATGACGCCAGTATGCCACGCGCGCGCGGGAAGGGGCTAGCCCGGTGATATTTCAAACTGCCCCACTACCCCATTTTTGGGCCGGCGCGGCGAATTGGTCAGCTTGACCAAGTGACGTTGAAGGAGCATCCTCGGAGGGTGAATTTCGCGGAGAAGCCCGATGTCCTCGATCGTCAGCCTCTATGACGCCAAGACCCATCTCTCATCCCTCGTGGACCGCGCCTCGTCGGGCGAGGAAATCGTCATCACCAAGAATGGCGCGCCCCAGGCCAGGCTGGTCGCCGTTGCTTTTGCCGGCGCGAGGCGCTCTCCGGCCAACGCGTTGAGATTGACCTACCTCAGCGACGACTTCGATGCGCCCGATCCTGAGATCGAGGCTTTGTTCGGCGACGCCGATTGATGGATTTTCTCTTGGACACCCATGTCTTTCTCTGGTGGGATTCGGCATCCCCCAAGTTAGGTGAGAGACCAAGATCGCTGATCGCCAATTCCGCCAACAAGGTGTTTGTCAGCGCCGCCTCGATCTGGGAGATCGCGATCAAGACGCGGCGGGGCAAGCTCCGCTTCGAGGGTTCGGCCGTCGAGGCGGTCGC
>JBDTIW010000298.1:0-4374 GCA_039936215.1 Caulobacteraceae bacterium
GTCTGGGTCGGCGCGCTCTGCACGCTCAGCAGGGTCAGCCCGACCTGCGATCCGGTGGCGAAGCTGGACATCCCACCGGTCATGAACCTGGTGTTGGTTCCCTTGGCCGGGTCGGCGGTCACCAGCAGCACGCCGTTGGCGCCCACGTTGACGCTTCGGGCGTTGATCGTGGCGGGGTTGGTGTCGCTGAGCGTTCCGCTGAGGACATTGACGGTAAGGGTGCCGTTTCCTTCGTCCGTCAGCGAGCCGGTGACCGATGTCCCGGGAATCACGACGCCGCTCACGACGGTGGTTGGCGTACCGTTGATGGTCAGGGTATTGACCCCCGAGCCCATGTCGATGGTGTCGCCTATCACCGTGCCGGCGTTGACCGTGAACGTGCTGCCGCCCGAGCCGAACCGGACCGATCCGACGATCGACGGGGTGGTGGTGCCAAGCTCGGTCCACAGGGTGGGGTTGCCGAGCGGATCCTGGCCGGCCGCCACCGCCGCCATGGCGACGTAGGCGATGCCGTTCTCCACCGCCGTGCCGCCGACCGCGTAGGTGGAGGTCGAGACATAAGGCTGCGCGCCGGCGACGCCCGGGGCCAGGCCTTGGGTGATTGTCTGGGCCGACTTTCCGCTCGAGATGTCGATGCCCACCAGGGTCACCGGCATGGGCGTGGCGACGAAGGTCTGGTTCGCGCTGGCGACAATATTGCCGGTGTTGTTGACGCTGGTCACCGATCCGGATTGATCGACGATCGCCGAGGCCGTGCCGCCGACGCCGCCGGCCCCGCTGATCGAGGCGGAAATGTTCCGGCTGTTGGAAATGCTGGTCACCGTGGCGCCGGGATCGATGAGGATGTCGGTCACATTGACCGCGAGGGGGACCGGAATGGCCGGAATCGTGCCGCTGGCCGGGATGACCGTGGTCGATCCGTTCACCTGGGTGGAGGCGGCGGTGATCGATCCATCGTTGGCCAGGGCGGCGACGTTCGCTCCGGCTCCCAGATGAATGGCGGTAGCGTCGGCCTGATAGGCATTGGCGAAGATGCCGCCGGTGTTGTGGAGGCCGCCGACCAGGGTCGTCGCGCCGTCGCCCGTGCCGCCGATCTGGATGGCGGTGGCGGGAACCACGCCTCCGATCAGATTAGCGCTCAGCAACAGGGTGGGGGTGATCAGGGGATCGTAGATGCCGTCGGCGTTCACCGAGCCCTGGATGACCAAGCCGTAGGCGTTGGCGCCCGCGCCAACCTGGCCCAGGGTCACGCTCTGGGTGGTCGATCCGATCTGCAGAGCCGGCGCCTTGCCATAGGAGGCGACGGTGCCATGCCCCTGCTGGGCGTCCGGAACCCCGTCGTTGTCCTGGTCGAGATTGGTCGTGCTGAGGGGGAAGGGCGGGGCGCTGACGATCAGGCCCTTGCCGATGTTGGCCCCGATGGCGACCGCCGAGCCGCCCTGCTGAAGCTCGTCGGCGGTGTAGAGGACCGAGAGGGTCGGATCGGTAGGGCGCAAGGTGCTGCGATAGCCAGACGCGCTCACGAAACCGGAAATGTTGACCGTGTCGCCCACGGCGCCGTCTACCACTAGGCCCTGAGCGTTCGCGCCGCGCGCCGTCACCCCGGTGATTCGGACGTTTTGGCCAATGCCGCCGGTGGGCGTCACCTGCACGCCGACGGTGTTGTCGCCGGTGATGGCGATCGAGCCGTTGGCCACAGTCGGCGTGCCGCCGGTGGTGGTCGGCGGGGTGACCGTGAGCATCGACAGGTCGCCGGTGATCGGCGCCTGGATCAGGATTCCGGCCGATGGCGCGGTGGGGAGACCTTCGCCCTGGATGGTGATGAGCCCGGTGCTGACTATGGAGCCATTGAACGCCGAACTCCCCGTCACCGCGATGCCCACGCGACCCGAGCCTTGCGCGAACACGCCATCGACGACGCCGTCGTTGTTGGTGTCGGTGGCGACGTAGGTCTCGGTCAGGGTGATGGGCCCGGTGTTGATCACCTGGCCGGTGAAGCCGCCGTCGATCAGGATGCCGGTGACGTTGTTCACGTCCTTGAAATTGATCGATCCCGCGTTGGTGACCGAATTGTTGCTGTTCAGGGTCACCGCCGCGCCCGCCGCCGTCGGGGTGATCGAGCCGGTGGAGGTGATGCTGATGTCGTCGGGTCCGCCGCCGTTGACGGTGGCGGTCTGCACCGGCTGGGTGGTCGCGGTGGTGATCTGGGTGGCGGCCTGTGCGCCCCAGGCGCCGGCGGCCAGCAGGGGCGTGAGCCCGACGGCCGCCGCGAGGAACTTGCGTTTCATAAAAACAACTCTCAACTCGCGGCGCTTTGGAATCCAACCCGGCCCGCCTAATACGTCCGCAATTGGGCGTCTTTCAAGGCAAAGGCGCGCAAGTCGCCGACTGTCACGCGCCGGACACATCGCGCGCCCACCGATAGGCCGATGCCAGATCGCCAGTTTCCCCCTTCCCATGGCCGACTCCCTCATGGCTGATTCGCCGCCCTGGTGGCGTTTTGGCCGGCGCCTGACGACGCCCCCTCCGCCGTCGCCGGCGGTCGCGCAAAGCTCGGCGCCGCCGTTCGCCGCCATGCTCGAACGCCTCGCCGATCCGATTCTTCTGGCGGCGGGCGGCGCGGCGTCCGACCCCAGCGCCCGCCGTTTCGTGTTCGCCAACGCCGCCGCCCGCGACCTTTTTCGCCTCCAGCGCGCCGAGGGACCGCTGACAACCGCCGTGCGGGCGCCGGAGATTCTGGCCGCCATCGACGAGGCCTTGTTCCGGGGCGTGGCCGCCGAAGCGATGTACGACCCCGGCGGCGTCCAAGGGCGCGTCTGGCGGGTCAGCGCGCTGCCCCTGGTCAGCAAGGGCGAGGGCGCGGGACCTTTGGCCCTGGTCTCCCTGCGCGACGAGACCGAATTTCGCCGCGGCGAGCGGACCCGCGCCGATTTCCTGGCCAACGCCAGCCACGAGCTCCGCACTCCCCTGGCCTCCCTCGCCGGCTTCATCGAGACCCTGCGCGGTCACGCCCGCGACGATCCAGCGGCGCGCGACAAATTCCTGGCCATCATGCACATTCAGGCCCAGCGCATGCGGCGCCTGATCGACGATCTGATGAGCCTGTCGCGTATCGAACTCGGCGAACACATCCCGCCATCCGGCGAGGTGGACGTGGCCGTGGCGGTCATCGACGTGCTGGACGCCCTGGGACCGATGTCCGCCGAGCGCGGGGTCGAGTTCCGCCAAATCCTGCCGCCGGCCGGTCAAGCCCTCGTCACCGGCGACCGCGACCAGATCCTGCAGGTGATCCAGAACCTGGCCGAGAACGCGCTGAAATACAACCCCCCGGGCGGGGCCGTGGTGGTCGAGGTCGCGCCTGGGCTGGACGCCGCCGCCGCCGCCGCGCCAGCCTCGATCCTCGCCGCCCACCGCTCACTGCTCACCCCAGGTCGCGCCGAGGCCGGCCGCTATGTGACCTTGAGGGTGCGCGACGCCGGCCCCGGCATCGCCCGCCCCCATCTGCCGCGCCTGACCGAACGCTTCTATCGCGTGGAGTGCCAGAAGAGCGGCGAACACGCCGGCACCGGCCTGGGCCTCGCCATCGTCAAGCACATCGTCAACCGTCATCGCGGCGGCCTGACCGTGGAAAGCGTCGAAGGCCAGGGCGCGACCTTCACCGCCTATCTGCCAATGGCCGGCGGAGATGGGCGGGCGTCTTGACGGTCCGAGCCGCTTAGGGTCACAGCGGCGGCCATGAACATCCTCATCGTCGGCTCGGGGGGCCGTGAGCACGCTTTGGCCTGGAAGGTGGCGCAGTCGCCGCTGGTGAGGCGCTTGGTCTGCGCGCCAGGCAATCCGGGCATGGCGCGGCTTGGCGAGATTCGCGCCGTGAAGGCCGCCGACGTGGGGGGGCAGGTCGCCCTGGCGCGGGAGATCGGCGCCGATCTGGTGATCGTCGGGCCGGAGACGGCCATCGCGGCGGGGCTGGGGGACGCCCTGGCGGCGGCGGGCATCCCCTGCTTTGGTCCGAGCGCCGCCGCCGGTCGCTTGGAATCCTCCAAGGCCTTCGCCAAGACCTTCGCGGCCCGCCACGGCCTGCCGACCGGTCGGTTCGCGGTGTTCGATGACGCGCCGTCCGCCAAGGCGGGCCTTGGCCAATTCACGCCGCCCTATGTCATCAAGGCCGACGGCCTGGCGGCGGGCAAGGGGGTGGTCATCGCCGACGACCTCGGCGGGGCGGAAGCCGCCATCGACGACGCCCTGGGCGGGCGGTTTGGCGCCGCCGGGGCGCGGGTGGTGATCGAAGAGTTTCTCCAGGGCGAGATTGCCTCCCTGTTCGCTCTCTGCGACGGGACGACCAGCCTGATGTTCGGGGCCGCCCAGGATCACAAG
>JBDTIW010000299.1:0-3488 GCA_039936215.1 Caulobacteraceae bacterium
ATGGCGTGGATGTCCTGCCCTTCCTTGAAGGCGTGCTTGAGCTGGGCGATGTCGCCGATGTGGGCCAGGAGCCGAAGCTCGATCTGGCTGTAGTCGGCGCTGACCAGAAGGTGACCCGGTTCGGCGACGAAGGCCTGGCGGATCTTGCGGCCTTCCTCGGTGCGGATGGGGATGTTCTGGAGGTTGGGGTCGGAGGAGGAGAGGCGTCCGGTGGTCGTGGAGGCCAGGGCGTAAGAGGTGTGCACTCGCCCGGTCCGCTTGGCGATCGCCGCGACCAGGGCCTCGGTATAGGTGCCCCGAAGTTTGGAAAGCTGGCGCCAGTCGAGCAATACGCGCGGCAGTTCGTGGCCCTGGGCGGCCAGGTCCTCCAGCACCCCGGCGTCGGTGCTCCATACCCCGGTCGCGGTCTTGCGGCCGCCGGCCAGGCCCATCTCGGCGAACAGCACATCGCCGATCTGCTTGGGACTGCCGAGGTTGAAGGGCCGGCCGGCCAGGGCCTGGGCCTTGGCCTCGAAATCGGCCATGCGCAGGGAAAAGTCGTGGGAGAGGTGGCGCAGGCGGTCGGGATCGACGCGAATTCCGTGGCACTCCATGGCCGCCAGGACCGGCGGCATGGGCCGCTCCAGGGTCTCGTAGACGGTGAGCAGGCTCTCGCGCGCCAGGCGCGGACGCAGGTGGTGGTAGAGCCGCAAAGTGACGTCGGCGTCCTCGGCGGCGTAGCAGGTGGCCGGGTCCAGGGCGATATGCTTGAAACTCTTCTGGGCCTTGCCGGCCCCGGCCACCTGTTTGAAGCTGATCGGCTGGTGGCCCAGCCACAGGGCCGAAAGCTCGTCCATGCCGTGGCCGTGCAGGCCGGCCTCCAGCACATAGGAGATCAGCATGGTGTCCTCGATCGGGGCCACGGCGATGCCGTAGCGCGACAGGACGGCCAGGTCGTATTTGGCGTTCTGGGCGATCTTCAGGACGGCGGGGTCCTCGAGCAGCGGCTTCAGCCGCGCGATGACGTCCTCGAGCGGAATCTGGTCCAGGTCGGCGGCCGCCTCCAGGGACAGGCCATCCGCCTCGCAATGGCCCACCGGGATGTAACAGGCCTCGCCCGCCGCCACCGCCAGCGACACGCCGCACAGCGCCGCGTTGGCCGACGACAGGGCGTCGGTCTCGGTGTCGAAGGCGACGATCCCCGCCTCCCGCGCCCTGGCGATCCAGGCGTCCAGAGTCGCCAGGTCGCGCACGCAGACGTAGGCCGAGGTGTCTATCGGGGCGGTGGGCGTCGCGCTCGGCGCCGTCGGCGCGGGCTTGACGCCGGCCGCCTCGCCGACCCGCCGGGCCAGGGTGCGAAACTCCATGGCCTCCAGAAAGGCGGCCAGGGTGGCCGGCTCGGGCGCCTCGACGCCGAGCGTCTCCAGGGCCGCGGGCAGGGGAGTGTCGCAATCGAGCGTCACAAGTTGGCGCGACAGACGGATCTGGTCGGCGAAATCGATCAGGGTCTGACGGCGCTTGTCCTGCTTGATCTCGCCGGCGCGGGCCAGCAGGGTGTCGAGGTCGCCGTATTCGCCGATCAGGGCCGAGGCGGTCTTGACGCCGATGCCGGGGGCGCCGGGGACATTGTCCACCGAATCCCCGCACAGGGCCTGGACGTCCACCACCTTTTCCGGCGGCACGCCGAACTTCTCGATGACCTCGGCGCGGCCGATGCGGATATTCTTCATGGTGTCGAGCATGGAGACCCGCTCGCCCACCAGCTGCATCAGATCCTTGTCGGAAGAGACGATCACCACCTCGCCCCCGGCGTCGCGGACATGGCAGGCGTAGGCGGCGATCAGGTCGTCCGCCTCGTAGCCGGCCAGCTCCAGGCACGGCACCCCAAAGGCGCGCGTTGCTTCGCGCACCAGGGGAAATTGCGGAATCAGGTCCTCCGGCGCCGGCGGCCGATGGGCCTTGTAGGCGGGGTAGAGATCGTTGCGGAAAGTCTTTTCCGAGTGGTCGAAGATCACCGCCAGATGGGTCGGCGCGTCCGGCGCCGCCTTCATGTCGACCAAGAGCTTCCACAGCATGTTGCAGAAGCCCTGCACCGCCCCCACCGGCAGGCCGTCCGACTTTCGGGTCAGCGGCGGCAGGGCGTGATAGGCTCGGAAGATGAATCCCGACCCGTCCACCAGATAGAGCCGCACGTTGGGCCCGTCCTGGGTCGGAGCGCGGGGAATGTCGGCGAGAGTGGCGGGCGCGTCGGTCATGGCGTGAACACGGGAATGGGGGGATCGCAGGTCATCAATCGTCCCCATACGGCCTTTATGATATGAACGGAAAGGGACTGCGGATTTGTTGCCCGTTTGCAAAGAGCCGGGAAGGCTCGGTGCCTGAATCGCTTGCAGTTGCGAAGGCAATGATTTAGCGTGCACCCTCGTGTCGCTTGCGGTCGTGGGGGCTGGCGGCGGCAGTGGGGGGTGAACTCGTGAACTTCAAGTTGATGTTGGCGCTGCCTATCTTGTGTGTGGCGGGTTGTGCAAGCCTTCCTCCATTTAATTTCAGCGTCCCTGATGTCGCGGCCAGCAGTAGAAAGGTTGATGCTAACCTTAAAAGCGTGACGGTAACCATTGCTTCGCCGAAAGATAAAACTGGGAGAATCGACCCTGGCACGAGTTTGATTACAACAATGTGGAAAGATTCTCTTCAAGATGTCCTAGATAGGTCGGCTGTTTTTCAAGATAACTCGCTCAATAGTGTTTCGTTGGACGTCAAAATCTTGCAGGTTGATATCCCTGGCGCGGGAATCACGTTTACCACTCACGTGGACGCTCGCTACGATATCATTAATCGAACCTCAGGGGCCGTGGTCTTCTCAAAAACGATTCCGTCTGAAGGCACCGTGCCGCTGGGGTACGCTGCTCTTGGCCTCACCCGCCAGCGCGAATCCATTAACCGCGCAATCCAAAGCAACATAGCTACGTTCTTGCAATCCTTGGAATCTTCCGGGATTGATGCAGCTTTATTCCGCGCGTCACCGTAAAGGTCGAATTGCGGTGCCGCTGATAGTGGCTGCGCGTACTTTTTCGCCGTTGTCGCCCAGTCTAGGGAACGCGCATGTGATAATTATGCTATCAAGAGAATATGTATTCCGGCATATAGCATTTGTCGCGGAACAGCTCTCGAATGGCGCGATCCGGAGTAGTCACCGAACAGCATAGGGCGTGGAAGCCGACTCCGGGAAGTGCGTGTTACGGCCGTTCTATCGGGTAGGCGAGCGGAAGGCGCATCCGCTCTCTGGACGGGGGAGAGCGCGGATCGCCAAGTGTCGTGCGCGCCGCTACGGCTCAACCCGGTCGGCGGTCGGGGTGGCGTTCGCCATGCATGGGCTTGAACCCCTGAGCGGCTGCGCGGCGGAAGTGGCGGCCGTCGTCGCGCCGGAACGGGTGATCGTCGCGGTCGCGCCAATAGAAGGAACGGCCGCGCCAGTAGCCGTCGTAGATCGGCCCGTAGAAGCCGTCGTA
>JBDTIW010000300.1:0-7275 GCA_039936215.1 Caulobacteraceae bacterium
GCGGAGTTGTAGGGCATGGCGACCTCGCCGGCGGAGTTGACCGCGATCAGTCCCCCTTCGCCGCCAAGGGCGCGGACCTCGTCCAGGGCGCCGGCGGCGGCGCTCGCCAGGGCTTCGCCGGCGAAGCGGACGCGGAAGGCGAGTTGGGCGGCGGCGGCGGCGCGCATGAACATCTCGCCCGAACCGGTGCAGGAGACGGCGACGCGCGGGTCGGCCCACACCCCGGCCCCCAGGATCGGACAGTCGCCGACCCGGCCGAGCGGCTTGCCGTAGATGCCGGCCGTCGAGGTCGCCGCCGCCAGGGCGCCGGTTTCATCGCGCGCCACCGCGCCCACCGTGCCGGTAGCGAGGTGCGAGCCCGTCTTGCCCCCGGCGTGGGTGAACCAAGCCTCCGCATCGACGATCCGCTCCAACCCCTGGCTCGCCGCGAAGAGGGCCGCGCCCTCGCCGACGAACAGCACATGCGGCGTCTCTTCCATCACCGCCCGGGCGGCGCGGATCGGCGAGACGAAGCCCTCGAGAGCAGCCACCGCCCCGGCCTTCTGGGTCGGCCCGTCCATCAGGCCGGCGTCCAGCTCGTAGCGGCCGGCGGTGTTGGGCGAGGCGCCGCGGCCGGCGACATAGAGGCCCGACGCCTCCAGGGCCGCTACCGTCTCGACCACCACGTCCATGGCCGAGGCGCCGGCGGCCAGGCGGTCGCGGCCGGCCTCGATCAGGCCGCGCATGTGGACAAGCTCGCGGGCGTAGTCGCGGCCGCGCAGAGGCCCGGCGCCGCCGTGCAAGGCGAGGGTCAAACATTTGTTCGTCATGGTCTGTCCGTGGTCTTCCGCCCGCGCCGGCCTTCGGATAGCGTCCCGACGCCAAAAAGGGAAACAAGGGAGATCGCCATGAAGGCCCTGCTCAGCACGCGCGTCGGCGGCCCGGACACTCTCACCCTGGAGGATATTCCCAGCCCGGCGGCGGGGCCGGGCCAAGCCGTGGTGTCGGTGAAGGCCTGCGGCGTCAACTTTCCCGACGTGCTGATCATCGAGGACAAATACCAGTTCAAGCCGCCCCGCCCCTTCTCGCCCGGCGGCGAGATTTCCGGCGTCGTCAAAGAGGTCGGCGAGGGCGTAACCGGCCTCAAGGCCGGCGACCGGGTGTTCGGCAGCACCGGCAACGGCGGGATGGCGCAGGAGATCGCCATCGACGCCGCCCGCCTGATCCCCATGCCGCCGGCCATGCCCTTCGACGAGGCGGCGGCGTTCCTGATGACCTACGGCACCTCCTACCACGCCCTGAAAGACCGGGGGCGGCTGAAGGCCGGCGAGACCCTGCTGGTCCTGGGAGCGGCCGGCGGGGTGGGACTGGCGGCGGTGGAGCTGGGCGCGGCCATGGGCGCGCGGGTGATCGCGGCGGCGTCGTCGCAGGAAAAGGTCGCGCTGGCCAAGGCCCACGGGGCGGCCGAGGGAATCGTCTATCCCAAGGGGCCGTTCGACCGCGACGGGCAAAAGGCCCTCTCGGAGATGTTCAAGGCCGCCTGCGGATCGGGCGGCGCCGACGTCATCTACGACGGGGTGGGCGGCGACTATGCCGAGGCGGCCCTTCGCGCGTCGGCCTGGGAGGGCCGGTTCCTGGTCGTCGGCTTTCCGGCCGGCATTCCACGTATCCCCCTGAACCTGGCGCTCATGAAGGGCTGCGAAATCGTCGGGGTGTTCTGGGGCGCGGCGGTGGCCCGCGATCCGGCCGGCCATCAGCGCAATGTCGCCGCCCTCCTGGACCTCTACGCCGCCGGCAAGATCCGCCCCCACGTCTCCAGGCGCTTTCCCCTCGCCCAAGCCGCCGACGCCATCGCCCACCTCGCCAGCCGCCAGGCCCTGGGCAAGGTGGTGGTGACGATGGATTGACAAACGCCCTTCTCCCGCCGCCGACGGAGAAGGAGATCGCTGGGTGGCGGCGCGGGGAACGAGCCTCTACATATCAAGCAGGGACTTTATGCTAGAATAGCCCATGGCCGTCGCCGCCCGCGTCAATCCCAAGGACTTCTTCACCGCCGATGCGTGGGGGCCGCTGCCGGTGCGCTCTTTGTGGCGGGGGCTGGCCCTGGTCGCCCATTGCTGGGCGGTGATCCTGGCCGCCGGGGCGATGGCCATCGTCTGGCCGCTCACCCTGCCCGTCGCGGTGATGATCATCGGGGCGCGGCAGCTGGGCTTGGCCATCCTCATGCACGACGCCGCCCACGGCGCCCTGCACCCAAACCCCAGGATCAACGACTGGGTGGCCGAATGGGTGTGCGGCGGGCCTCTGATCGCCTACCGCAACTACCATCTGCAGCATCACAAATACGCCCAACAGGCGGAGGATCCCGATCTGGTCCTCTCGGCCCCCTTCCCGGTTACCCGCGCCTCCCTCATCCGCAAGATCGTCCGCGACCTCACCGGCCAGACCTGGTTCAAGCAGCGGTTCGGGCGGCTCACGGCTCGGCTGAAGGAGCGCCAGGCCGGCGCGCCGCTCCTGCCCATCCTCGGCGACGAGATCGTCCGCCAGGGCCGCTGGCTGATCGTCAATGGCCTCTTCATCGCCGCCTTCAGCGCCGCTGGCCTTTGGTGGGCGTGGTTCGCCCTGTGGCTCCTGCCCCGCGCCACCTGGTTCCAGCTCGTCACCCGCCTGCGCAATATCGCCGAACACGCCCTGGTGGCCAAGGACGAACCCGATCCCCTGCGCCACGCCCGCACCACCCACGCCAACCTCTTCGAGCGCGCCTTCATCGCCCCCTACTGGGTGAACTATCACTGCGAGCATCACATGTTCATGCACGTGCCGTGCTGGAACCTGCCCCGCCTGCGCCGCCTGCTGGACGCGCGCGGCGTCGTCCCGCGCATGGAAGGGGCGAGGGGCTATCTGACCGTGCTCAGAGCCGCGTCGGCAGCCTGAAAAACACCCCTCCCATAGAGGGGTGTTTGCTAATACGCGAACGTCTCGAACACCCGCGACGCGTCCCCCGCCCAGGCGCCGTGATAAAGCTCCAGCAGGTGTTCGGCGGCGGTGACGCCGGTGTCGGCGATGTCTTCCAGTTCGGCCAGATAGTTGGTCTCGTCGACCATGCCGGCGGAGAGGCGGTTGCGGCGCTTCAGGCCCTGGTGGGCGAGGGCCAGCATGTCCTGGGCGACCACCTGGACCGAGCGGCCGGCCACACTGGCCTTAAGGCCCAGGCGCGCCACGTCGCCGCGCAGGGCGGCGCGGTCGGCCGCCGTCCAGTCCTTGCAAAGTTCCAACGCCGCCTCCTGCGAGGCCGGATCGTAGAGGATGCCGGCCCACAGGGCGGGCAGGCCGCACAGGCGCGACCACGGCCCGGCGTCGGCCCCGCGCATCTCCAGATACTGCTTGAGGCGGACCTCGGGAAAGATGGTGCTGGTGTGATCGACCCAGTCCTTGATGGTCGCCCGCTGGCCGGGAACCTCGGCCAGGCGCCCTTCCATGAAGGTGCGGAACGAGCGGCCGGCGACGTCGATGTAGCGGCCGCCGCGCTTGGCGAAATACATCGGCACGTCCAGGGCGTAGCGGGCGTAGGTCTCGAAGCCGAACCCGGGCTCGAACACGAAATCCAGCATGCCGGTGCGGGCGTTGTCGGTGTCGGTCCACACATTGGCGCGGGCGGAGAGGAAGCCGTTGGGCTTTCCTTCCGTGAACGGAGAATTGGCGAAGAGGGCGGTGACGATGGGCTGCAGGGCCAGGCTGACCCGGAACTTGGCCACCATGTCCGCCTCGTCGGCGAAATCGAGATTGGCCTGGACGGTGCAGGTGCGAAGCATCATGTCCAGGCCCAGGCCGCCGACCTTGGGCATGTAGCCTCGCATGATCTGGTAGCGGCCCTTGGGCATGATGGGCACCTCATCGCGCCGCCAGATCGGCGAAAAGCCCAGACCCAGAAATCCCAGGCCCAGTTCGCCGGCCACCGCCTTGACCTCCTCAAGGTGCTGGCCGGTTTCCTCGCAGATGTCGTGCATGGTGCGCAGCGGGGCGCCGGAAAGCTCGAACTGGCCGCCGGGCTCCAGGCTGATGTTGGCCATGCCGCGATTAAGGCCGATCAGGGTCTCGCCGCCCGCCGCGTTTTCCTCGTAAGTCCCCGTCCAGCCGAACCGCATCAACCCTTCGAGGAGGGCGCGGATGCCGGCATCGCCCTCGTAGGGAACCGGCGCGTTTCCCTCGACGCGGAAGACGAACTTCTCATGCTCGGCCCCGACCCGGAAGTCGGCGGCGTTCTTGCCGCCGGCCGCGAACCAGGCGGTCAGATCGTCGAGCGCGAGCGGGCGGTCGTCGCAAACCGTCTCGGCCATTCTCACCCCTCGCCTCGCGCCATTTTCGGTCAAGGTCACTTGGGCGCCCGCCCGGCCAACCTCAAGGCCCCCGCCAGTCCCCCAGCGCGGCCTGCCAGAGGGTCAAGGCGGCGATGGCCGCCGTGTCGGCGCGCAGGATGCGCGGACCCAGGGAGACCGGAACCGCCGCCGGCAGGGCGCGCACCGCCGCCCGCTCGGCCGGCGAGAAGCCCCCTTCCGGCCCGATCAGTATCGCCCACGGCCCGCCGGGCCGCCCGGCCAGGGCGCCAAGCGCCGGCGCCGCCTCGCCCGCCTCGTCGCAGAACATCAGCCGCCGATGGGGCGGCCAATAGGCCAGCAGGTCGGCGAGCTTTCGCGGCGCCAGTATCTCCGGAACGTCCAGCCGGCCGGTCTGCTCGGCCGCCTCGATGGCGATGGCGGTCAGGCGGGCCAGGTTGGGGCGGCCGGCGTTGACGCGCTCGGTGAGGATCGGGGCCACCCGCCGCGCCCCCAGTTCGGCGGCCTTTTCGACCATGGTCTCCAGGCGCGGGCGCTTGACCACGGCGACGATCAGATCGAGGTCGGGTCCGGCGCCTTGCGGGCGGGTCTGGGCAAGCGGCAGAAGGCGGCAGGCTCGCTTGGAAATCTCGCCGATCCGCGCCCGCCACTCGCCGTCCCGGCCGTTGAACAGCAGCACCTCCGCGCCGACGGCGAGGCGCATGACGGCGGCCAGATAGCGGGCCTGGCCGGGGGCGGGGACGACCGCGCCGTCGGTTTTCAGGTCGTCGTCTACGAAAAGGCGGATCACAGCGGCCTCCCGATCGTCTATGCTGGCCCTTATGGCCAAGATGACGGACTACCAAAGCGATCTGCGCAAACTCCAGATCGCCCTGGTGCGCTACCAGAAATGGGCGGTGAAGACAGGGGCCAAGGCCCTGGTCATCTTCGAGGGCCGCGACGGAGCCGGCAAGGACGGCACGATCAAGCGCATCGCCGAGCACCTGGCGGCGCGCAACACCCGCGTCGTCGCCCTGCCCAAGCCCTCCGACCGCCAGATGAGCGAGTGGTATTTCCAGCGCTACATCCCCCACCTGCCCGCCGCCGGCGACCTGGTGATCTTCAACCGCTCCTGGTACAACCGGGCTGGGGTCGAGCGGGTGATGGGCTATTGCACCAAGCGCGAGACCGAGGACTTCCTGCGCGACGTTCCCGCCCTCGAGCGGATGCTGGAAGAGGCCGACGTCCGCCTGGTCAAGCTGTGGCTGGACATCTCCAAGAAGGAACAGGCCTCGCGGCTCGACGCCCGGCGCGAGGATCCTCTGAAACAGCTCAAGGTCAGCGATCTGGACGGCGTGGCCCAGAAGAAGTGGAAGGACTATTCGGCGGCCCGCGACGAGATGCTGTGTCGCACCCACACCGCCATCGCGCCATGGGCCTGCGTGCGCGCCGATCACAAGAAGACCGCTCGCCTGAATGTGATGCGCCACCTGCTCCACACCCTGGCCCCGGCCGAGGTCACCGCCAAGATCGCCCCCCCCGATCCGAAGATCGTCTTCCCCTTCGAGGAAGCGGCGATCGGCGACGGCCGGCTGGCGAAGTAAAAGGATCAAAACGCCGATGGACTACGTCCGCCTCGGAAATTCCGGCCTGAAGGTCTCGCGCCTGTGCCTGGGCTGCATGACCTATGGCAGCTCCAAATGGCGCCCGTGGGTGATGGACGAAGAGGCGGCCCTGCCGTTCTTCAAGAGCGCCCTTGAGGCCGGGATCAACTTCTTCGACACAGCCGATGTCTATTCGGCCGGCGAGAGCGAGCGGGTCACCGGCAAGGCGCTCAAGGAATACGCCAAGCGCCATGAAGTGGTGATCGCCACCAAGGTCCACGGCCAGATGGGCGCCGACGCCAACAACAAGGGCCTGTCGCGCAAGCACATCCTCGACGCGATCGACCGCAGCCTGACCCGTCTCGGCGTCGACTATGTCGATCTCTACCAGATCCACCGCTTCGATCCGGAAACGCCGATCGAGGAGACCCTGGAGGCGCTCCACGACGTGGTGCGGGCCGGCAAGGCCCGCTACATCGGCGCCTCGTCCATGTACGCTTGGCAGTTCATGAACATGCTGAGCGTCTCGCGGGCGCACGGCTGGACGCCCTTCGTCTCCATGCAGCCTCAGTACAACCTCGTCTATCGCGAGGAGGAGCGGGAGATGCTGCCCCTGTGCGCCGATCAGGGAATCGGGGTCATCCCGTGGTCGCCGCTCGCCCGCGGCTTCCTGGCCGGCGGACGGGCCAAACCCGGCGAGGGGGAGACGCGGCGCGCCCGCTCCGACGAATTTTCCCCCCGCCTCTACTATCGCGAGCCCGACCACGCGGTGGTCGACGCCGTCGAGACCGTCGCCAAGGCGCGCGGCGTCTCCAACATGCAGGTCGCCCTGGCCTGGGTGCTGAAGAACCCGGCCATCACCGCCCCGATCGTCGGAACCTCCAAGGCCGGCCACCTGGACGACGCCCTGGCCGCGCTCACGCTGAAGCTCACCGACGACGAGGTGGCGGCGCTGGAAAAGCCCTACCAGCCCAAGCCGGTGCTCGATCACTTGTAGCGCCCGCTTCGATGAAGGATACGCTTTCGGCGAGCCACGCGCGGCGCATCGCCCTCGCCGCGCAGGGTCTGGCGGATGCCCGGCCCACCGGCGAGACGACGCCTCGCCGCCTGCGCGCGCTGATCGACCGTCTGGGCGCGGTCCAGATCGATTCGGTCAATGTGCTCACCCGCACCCACTACCTCCCGACCTTCTCGCGCCTGGGCGCCTATCCCCGCGAGACGCTGGAGGCGGCGGCGTGGGGCGGGAAGCCGACTCTGTTCGAATACTGGGGGCACGAGGCCTCCCTGCTTCCCGTCGGCCTGCAGCCGCTGTTTCGCTGGCGCATGGAGCGTGCGCGGGCCGGGGAGACGTGGACCGGCCTTGCCCGGTTCGGCCGCGA
>JBDTIW010000301.1:0-6542 GCA_039936215.1 Caulobacteraceae bacterium
AAACTCCATCGCCGGGCGGGTGGCCGACGTCCACCACCTGCTGCCGTCCTCGGGGCTCAAGATCGTCGGCGAGCGGTTCAAGCCGATCCGCTTCCAGCTCATGGCCAATCCGGGGACACGGCTGGAGAATGTGCGCACGGTGACCAGCATGGCCATCGCCCTTGGCCAATGCCGGGCGACTCTGCGGCGGCTAGGCGTACGCACCGAGCCGGCCGGCGACACCGCCGGGGCGGCCAAGGGCCTGGCCGAGCATCCCGATCCCAGCCGCGCCGCGATTGCCCCGGCCCTGGCGGCCAGCCTCTACGGCCTGGACATACTTTTGGCCGACGTCGAGGACGCGGCGCACAACACCACCCGCTTCCTCATCATGTCCGCCGAGCGCGACCCAGCCAGGCCGCCGCCCGGCGCGCCATGCGTGACCAGTTTCGCCTTCCGGGTGCGAAACATTCCGGCCGCCCTCTACAAGGCCATGGGCGGCTTCGCCACCAATGGCGTCAACATGACCAAGCTGGAAAGCTACATGGAAAACGGCGCCTTCACGGCCACCTTCTTCTATGCCGAGGTGGACGGCCGGCCCGAGGACGCCCCCCTCGCCCGCGCTTTCGAGGAGCTGGGCTTCTTTTCCGACCATGTCGAGGTCCTGGGCGTCTTCCCCGCCGATCCGTTCAGATAACATCCCGCGGACCGCCGTGGCCGTGGTGGGTTTCGGCGCGGGCGGCCACGAAGTCCATGACGGCCAGGAGCAGGCCGGAGACGACGAAGGTCAGGTGAAGGGCGATCAGCCATATCAGCTTGCTTCGATCGAGGGTCGAGTCCGGTTCGGCCAGGTCCAGGAAGACGCGCAACAGGGCGACGGCGGAGATGGCCACGATGGAGGCGATCACCTTCATCTTTAGGCCGGAAAAATCCACCGTCCCCATCCAGTCGGGCCGGTCGGCGGGATCGGCCGAGGTGATCTTGGCGACGAAGTTCTCGTAGCCCGCCAGGGTGACGATGACGACGAGGTTGCCGGCCAGCGACAGATCGATCAGCGACAGAGCCATGAGGACGCCGTCCTGCGGCCGCATGGTCAGAAGGTGGGAAAGCTCGCCCCAGAGTTCGCGCCCGAAGACCACCAGCAGGCCGACCAGGGCGAAGACGAGACCCAGGTAGAAGGGCGCGAGCAGCCATCGCGAGACGAACAGCCCTCGCTCGAACCAGCGCTCGACGGCGGGTTTGCTCATCGGTCTATTCCCCTTCCGCCCAGGCCTTGATCAACTGGTGGGCGATGGCCAGGGCGGGCGGCGCCCTGGCGTCCTCGATCTTCCCGCCGATGAGGGCGCGCGCCTGGCTTCTGGTGAACCAGCGCACCTCGTCGATTTCGATCTTGTCGGCGACCGCCTCGCCGGCGTCCACCTCGGCGATCAGGCCGATCATCAAGGTGGAGGGAAAGGGCCAGGGCTGGGTGGAATGGTAGCGCACCCGCCGCACGCGCAGGGCCGCTTCCTCGAAAAGCTCTCGCGCGCAGGCCTCCTCGATGGATTCGCCGGGCTCCAGGAAGCCGGCCAGGGCCGAATACATGCCCTCCGGCCAGGCCTCCTGCCGGCCGAGCAGGCAGCGCTCGCCGCTGACCGCCAGCATGATCACCACCGGATCGGTGCGCGGGAAATGCTGGGCGCGGCAGGCCGGGCACACCCGCTTCCAGCCACCCTCGGCGATCTCGGCGATCTCGCCGCAGGCGGCGCAATGGCGGTGCTTGCGGCGCCATTCGAACATCGACTTGGCGGTGGCGGCGATGGCCGCGTCGCCTGGCGCCAGCCTGGGGGCGATGGCGCGCAGATCCTCGAAGCGGCCAAGACCTTCCAGCGGACCCTCGGCTGGGTCGGCCCCGCCCTCCATGTCCAGGGCGAAGATCGCCGCCTCCTTCCACAGGCCCATGAAGAGCAGGTGTTCGGCCGATCCCGACAAGGTCCGGGCCATGCCGGCCGCCAGCCAGGCGATCTGGACGCCGCCGTCCTTGGCGTCCTCGATGAGCGGCTGGCCGTTCCACACCGCCAAGGCCAGAGAGTCCGGCGCGGCCAGCCGTCCCGCCAGCCATTCGGCGTCGCCGCGCCGGTAGCTGGCCCGATCGAGCGGGTTGCCGGCGAAGGTATTGGTGAAGGCGGAAAGGACCATGCCGCGTCTTCTTAGGGCGCCGGGCGCCCGCCGTCATGCCCGCGCTTGCACCCACCGGCCGGCCACGCGATATAGGGCGCGGAGATCGGCGATGGGCGGAGGCCTCGCCAACCCGGTCAGGTCCGGAAGGAAGCAGCCGTAACGGGATTTACTCCGGGTCGTTTGCCGGTCTCCACCGCTCCTTGCCAAGACTCCCAGAGGCTGATGACCGTTCAGGATATCGCGCCCGACACCGAATCTCGCGAGCGTGACGCGGCGACCAGCGACATGTTCGGGACGACGCCCGCCGCGGCGTCGGCCCCCTACACCGTCCTGGCGCGCAAGTACCGGCCGCAAAGCTTCGACGACCTGATCGGCCAGGAGGCCATGGTCCGGACGCTGAAGAACGCCTTCGCGACGGGGCGCATCGCCCACGCCTTCATGCTGACCGGGGTGCGCGGGGTGGGCAAGACCACCACCGCGCGACTGCTGGCCCGCGCCCTCAACTACGAGACCGACACCGTCCACCAGCCCAGCGTCGAGGCTCTGGCGGTGGAGGGCCGCCATTGCCGGGCCATCGTCGAGGGCCGGCATCTGGACGTGCTGGAGCTGGACGCCGCCAGCCGCACCGGCGTCGAGGAGATGCGCGAACTGCTGGACGGGGTGCGCTACGCCCCCGCCGAGGCGCGCCACAAGGTCTATGTCATCGACGAAGTGCACATGCTGTCCAAGGGCGCGTTCAACGCCCTGTTGAAGACCCTCGAAGAGCCGCCGCCGCACGTCAAGTTCATCTTCGCCACCACCGAGATCCGCAAGGTGCCGGTGACCATATTGTCGCGCTGCCAGCGCTTCGACCTGCGCCGGGTCGAACCGGAGGTGATCGCCGCCAACCTATCGGCCATCGCGCAGGCGGAGGGAGCGAGGATCGAGGCCGAGGCCCTGACCCTGATCGCCCGCGCCGCCGAGGGCTCGGTGCGCGACGCCCAATCCCTGCTCGATCAGGCCATGGTTCAGGCCCGCGAGGGCGAGGCGATAGGCGCGGCGACGGTGCGCGACATGCTGGGCCTGGCCGACGGCGCCCTGACCATCGATCTGTTCGAGAAGACCGTGCGCGGCGAGGCAGGGCCGGCCATCGAGGCCTTCCGCGCTCTCTACGGCTTTGGCGCCGATCCGACCACCGTCATGCTCGACCTGCTGGACCACTGCCACGGCGCCTCGGTGGCCAAGGCCCTGGGGCCGGATGTCCTGACCCTGCCCAAGGATCAAGCCGCTCATCTGGCCGCCATCGGGGCAGCCCTGTCGGCGGGCGCCCTGGCGCGGCTGTGGCAGATGCTGCTCAAGGCCGAGGGCGAGGTTCGCCGCGCTCCCGATCCGGCCGCGGCGGTGGAGATGACCCTGATCCGCCTGGCCTATGCCGCCGACCTGCCGGGGCCGGAGGAGGCGCTGAAGGCCCTGCGTTCGGGCGAGGCGTCCGGGTCGGTCGGCCGCGGGCCCGCACCCCATGGCGGCGGCGGGGGCGGCGCGACGGCGCGCGCACCTCTGGTCCACACCCCACCCAGGAGCTCGCCGGCGCTGGCCGATCCGCGATCGTTCGAGGACGTGGTCGCCCTGATCGACGCGCGGCGCGACATCGCCTTGAAGCTCGACGTGGAAAAATACCTGCGGCCGATCAGCTTTCGACCCGGCGCCCTGGTCTTCGAACCGGCTCCCGGCGCCCCCTCCAGCCTGGCCCAGCGGCTGGTGGCGCGCCTGAAGGAATGGACCGGCCAGCCATGGCTGGTGGCGGCCGAGGGCGGCGGCGGAGCCGAGACCCTGCTGGAGCGCCAGACGCGCGAAAGGAGCGCCGCCCACGCCGACGCCCTGGCCGAACCCTTTGTCCAGGCGGTCATGGACGCCTTTCCCGGAACCAGGATCGTCGATGTGCGCCAGATGGCGGCGCCCGAGCCGGCCGGCCCCAACCCGGGGAACGCGGATGAGGACTAGGTAGGTGAAAGATCTCGGATCGCTGATGAAGCAGGCCCAGGCCATGCAGGAGAAGCTGCAGGCCGCCCAGGGCCGTCTGGCCGAGAGCGAGGTGGAGGGCGCGGCCGGCGGCGGCATGGTCCGCCTCACCCTGAGGGGGAGCGGGGAACTGGCGCGCCTGACCATCGACGAGAGCCTGCTTGTCCCCGGCGAGGGCGAGATCGTCGCCGACCTCATCGTCGCCGCCCACGCCGACGCCAAGCGCAAGCTCGATACCCGACAAGGCGAGATCATGCGCGAAGTGGCCGGCCCCCTGGCGGGCCTCCCCGGCATGCCGAGTTTCTGACGCCGGTGGCCGCCTCCGCCGGACCGGAGATAGAGCGGCTGATCGCCCTGTTGGCCAAGCTGCCGGGCCTGGGGCCGCGCTCGGCCAGGCGCGCCACCCTGATGCTGCTCAAGAAGCGCGAGCAGCTCCTTGGCCCCCTGAGCGCCGCCCTCGCCGAGGCCGCCGCGAAGGTGGGTCTGTGCGGAGTGTGCGGCGCCCTGGATACGCGCGATCCCTGTGCCATCTGCGCCGACGCGGGCCGCGATGCGAGCCTGCTGTGCGTGGTCGAGGAGGTCGGCGCCCTGTGGGCCATGGAGCGGGCCAGCGCCTTTCGCGGTCGCTACCACGTGCTGGGCGGCCTGCTGTCGGCCCTGGACGGCGTGGGCCCTGGCGCCCTGCGGGTCGACGCCTTGTCCGGCCGCCTCGTCGACGGATCGGTGCGCGAGGTCATCCTCGCCCTTCCCGCCACGGTGGATGGCCAGACCACCGCCCACTATCTGGCCGATCGGCTCTCGGTCGGCGGGGTGGCCGTCACCATGCTGGCCAGGGGCGTACCGGTCGGCGGCGAACTGGATTGGCTCGACGACGGCACCATCGCCCAGGCCATGCGCGCCCGCCGCCCGGCCGGGATGTAAGGGAAGGGTCCGGGCCATGGATATCTTTCCGGTCATCCTGTGCGGGGGGGCCGGGACGCGTCTGTGGCCCGCCTCGACGGCGGCCCGGCCCAAGCCGTTCATCCCTCTACTGGATGAGCGTTCGCCGCTGCAGCACACGGCTCTGCGCGTAGCGGGCCTTCCGGGCGATCGGACGCCCATCGTCGTGGTGGGCGCGCGGCACGCGGCGCTGGCGCGGCGGCAGTTGGCGGATATCGGCGTCGCCGCCTTCATCGTCGCCGAACCGGAAGGCCGGGATTCCGGCCCGGCCCTGACCGCCGCGGCCTTGTGGGTTTCCAGGACGGCCCCGCACGGCATCGCTCTGGCCGTCGCCTGCGATCACCATATCCCGGACGGCGCCGTCTTTCGCGCCGGCGCGATCGAGGCGGCGGGCGTGGCCGAACAGGGCTGGATCGTCACCTTCGGGGTCAAGCCCACCTCTCCGGCCACCGCCTATGGCTACATCCGGCCCGGCGCGCCGCTGGAGACCGGCGGGACCGTCCGGCGAGTCGAGGCTTTCATCGAAAAGCCAGACGCGACCAAGGCTCGCGCCTGTCTTGCCGCCCGCCATCTTTGGAACAGCGGCAACTTCGTCTTCCGCGTCGATATCCTGCTGGAGGAGATCGCGCTCCATGCGCTGGCGATGGGCGAGGCGGTGGGCCGGGCGGTCGACGAGGGCGCGTCGAGCGAGGGGCTGCTGGAGCTTGGGCCGGCGTTCGCCTCGGCCGAGCCGGTCTCCATCGATGTCGCGGTGATGGAAAAGACCGCCAGAGCGGCGGTGCTGGAGGTCGGCTACGCCTGGTCCGACCTGGGTTCCTGGAACGCCGTATGGGCCGCCTCGCCGCGCGACGTCGCCGGCAATGTTGTGGCGGGGCGGGCCGTGTTGGCAGGCAGCACCGGCTGCCTGATCCGCGCCGACGCCTCGATGCGGATCGTCGCGGTGGGCCTCAAAATGATCGCCGTGGTAGTCCAAGATGGCGAGATCCTCGTCTGCGATCTGGCGGCCTCGGGGCAGGAGTTGAAGGACGCGGTGGCGAAATCCGCCGAACGATAGAATCCGCGCCCTCCTCCCTACCCTTCTGGGGAGGGTGGCTTCGAGCATCTGCGAGAAGACGGGTGGGGTCTCCGACGCCACAACGATTATCCGGCGCGACCGACGAAGCTTCAGCACTCCCCACCCGACGTCTCCCCCCGCTTTCGCGAGGGTCGCCGCCACCCTCCCCATTTGGGGAGGGAGGAAGAATCTTTACGCCACCGATCCCCTCGGCGCGGCCAGCATCGCCGGCCGCTCCCGCCACGGCTCGGCGATCGCCTGGGTCGATGTAGCCCCAACCGCCCCCAACCCCGCCATGGCGGCGATGAAGGCGTGGGGCGCGGCAGCGGCCCCGGCCTTGGCCGGATCGACCACCGTGGTTCCCCCATGCCCGTCACTGGAGGCGGTGAAGGTGGAGGACCGATAGTCGCCGATC
>JBDTIW010000302.1:0-2705 GCA_039936215.1 Caulobacteraceae bacterium
GCGTCCCGGTTCCCGGCGGCGGCCTCTACGATCGCTTCGAGGCGGGACGCGCCCACGTCATGGCCCCGCCCTATGTGGTCAAGCCCAATGCGCAGGGCTCCTCGGTGGGCGTGTTTCGCGTCTTCGACGGCGCCAACGGGCCGCCGGCCGAACTCCTCGCCGCCGATTGGGCCTTCGGCGAGGCGGTGATGATCGAACCCTATGTGCCGGGCCTGGAGCTGGCGGTGACGGTGATGGGCGGGGTGGCCCTGGCCGTGACCGAGATCGAATCGCGCACCGGCTTCTACGACTACGAGGCCAAATACGGCGAGGACGGATCGGTCCACATCCTGCCGGCCCGCGTCGCGCCAGAGGTGGCGGCCCGCGCCATGCGATACGCGGCGGCGGCCCACGCGGCCCTGGATTGCCAGGGGATTACCCGCAGCGACCTTCGTTATGACGGCATTAACGACCTTCTGGTCCTTCTGGAGGTCAACACCCAGCCGGGGATGACGCCCACTTCGCTCGCGCCCGAGCAGGCGGCGCACGCCGGGGTGGGATTCGTCGACCTGGTGCTGTGGATCACGGAGGACGGGCATGCCCGCGGCGTTGCGGGGGGAACGGCGGGGGGCGGGCAAACCTCGGGCCAAAGTGTCCCCTAAGGCCGTGCGCCCCCGCCCCGCGAGACCGGCTTCGCGCGGGATCAGCAAGCTGCGCGCCGCGCACCGCGTCGGCCTGCCGCCGGCCGTGGCCCTGGCCGCCGGCTGCATGGTCCTGGCCCTGGGCGTGGTCGTGGTCCTGGCCACCGGCGGGCGCGCCCAGAGGCTGGCGGCGGTCGCCCACCAAGCGGTCGACAGCCGGTTCGCCAGCCTGGGATTTCGCCTCGGCGTGGTTCACCTCCAGGGCGCCTCGCGCGCCGCCCAGGGAGAGATTCTCAAGGCGGCTGGCCTCACCTTCGGCACCCCGATCCTGACCCTCGATCTGAACGCGGTGCGGGCGCGGGTGGAGCGGGTCGGCTGGGTCGAGCGGGCCCGCGTCATTCGCCTGTTGCCGGCCACCCTGGTCATCGCGGTCGACCAGCGCCCCCTCATGGCCGTGTGGGAACATGCCGGCCGCGCCCTGGTGATCGCCGACGACGGCAAGGTGGTGAGCAAGGTCGACGCCAGTCACTTCACCGGCCTGCCCCTGATCGTCGGCGACGGGGCCAATCTCGCCGCCTCCGCCATCCTGCCGGCCATCGCGGCCCGGCCGCGGCTGGCCAAGAGGCTGGACGCTCTGGTGCGGGTTGACGGCCGGCGGTGGGACGCGCGGCTCAAGGACGGCTGCCTGATCATGTTGCCGGCCACCGGCGAGGCCGCGGCGCTCAAGCAGCTGGATGGCCTCGACCGGGCGGCGAGGATTCTCGATCTGGGCCTGGCTCGCGTCGATCTGCGCGATCCGGAGATGGTGGTGGTGCGCCCGCGCGGCGGTGTGGCGCCGGTGTTGACGCAGGCAGGGGTTTAAGGCGATGCAGGATGTGATGGAACGCACTGGGGTGCCGGCGAGGGGAGAGCGGCGCGAGGCGCTCAAGGCGGCGCTTGGCCGGGCGCCCGTGGTGGCGGCGGTGGATCTGGGCGCCTCCAAGGTCGCCTGTTTCATCATGAAGCCCGATGGCGTGCGGCGTGGCGACCGCACCTTGACCACGGCCGGGGTCGGCTATGTGCAGTCCCATGGCGTGCGCGGCGGAAGCATCGTCGACATGGACGAGGCCGCCCAGGCCATCGCCCAGGCGGTGGAGCGGGCCGAAACCATGGCCGGGGTCGATGTCCAGGGAGTCACCGTCGCCACCGCTTGCGGCCAGCTGGCCAGCCACCGCGTCGCCGCCCAGGTCTCGCTCGGCGGCCGGCCGATCGGCGATGCCGATATGGGCCGCGCCATCGGCCAGGCCATGGCCGGCCTGCGCCTGGACCGGCGCCAGGCGATCCACCTGCGCCCCATCGCCTGGTCGGTGGACGGCCAGCGCCGGGTGCGCGATCCGCGCGCCATGTTCGGCCGGGTGTTGGGCCTGGAGATGCTGGTCGTCTCGATGAACGAGGGCGTCTTCCACACCCTCGGCCACTGCGTCGAGCGGGCCCATTTGCAATTCGAGGGCGTGGTCGCCGCCCCCTTCGCCTCGGCCCTGGCGGCCCTGGAGGAGGACGAGATGGATCTGGGCGCCATCTGCATCGACATGGGCGGCGGCTCGACCTCGGTCGCCGTCTATTCCGGCGGCGCCCTGGTCCATGTGGACAGCCTCGCGGTGGGCGGCGCCCATGTTACCCAGGACGTGGCGCGCGGCCTTTCCACCACTACCGCCGGGGCCGAGCGGATCAAGACCCTGCACGGCTCGGCCATCGCCTCGGCCAACGAGGACAATGAGATGGTCGAAGCCCCGCCGCGCGGCGACGATCCGGGGGCCGGCCCGGTCACCGTGGCGCGTTCCATGCTCAAGGGCATCATCGCCCCGCGCGTCGAGGAGACCCTCGAACTCCTCAAGGATCGGCTCAAGAACGCCGGCGCCCTGGTCGATCCCGGCGCGGGCATCGTCCTTATCGGCGGGGCCAGCCAGCTCGCCGGCGCCCGCGAGGTCGCGGTGCGGGTGTTCGACCGCCCGGTGCGCCTGGGTCGGCCGCGCCGCATCCCCCACCTCGCCGACGCCGCCTCCGGCCCCGCCTTCTGCGCCGCCGCCGGCGTCCTCCAACGCGCCG
>JBDTIW010000303.1:0-9848 GCA_039936215.1 Caulobacteraceae bacterium
CCACATAGAGCTTGCCCACCGCTTCGCCCACCCCGCCATCGACGGTGGCCGCGGCGCGCTTCCAGCGCGCCTTCTGTTCCTGTTGCCCCGACAGGGTCTTGTTGCGGAACTCGAAATGCGCCTGGGCGAAGCGCTTGGAGAGATAGGGCGCCGCGCCGTCGGCCACCGTGAAGGCCTGCCAGGCCTGCAGGGTGGCGATCGGGGTGGCGGCGTAGATGGCGGCGATCTTGGGGAAGGCGGTCTTTTCACCCACCACTACCCGGTTCACCTGGCCCAGATCGGCGGTCCCGAAATAGGCGGTCCAGTCGAAGCCGGGGGCCAGGGCGGCCAGTTCCGCCGGGGTCATGGCATTGTAGGTCGCCACCGGGTCGCGCTGCTCGACCTTGGTCCAGCTCGCCTGGGCGATGGCGCTCTCCAGGGCGACGACCGCCTCGCCTTGGGCCTCGGCGTCCGGCCAGGCGATGGCCTTCAGCATCGAGATCACATAGGCCTGATAGGCGGCCTTTTGCGGCGCGAAGCTCGCCTGAAGATAATAGTCGCGGTCGGGAAGACCCAGGCCCGCCTGGGTCAGATAGACCGCGTAGCGCAGCGGTTCGCGGGCGTCGGCGGCGATGCCGGTCCCGAAGAAGGTTCCGAAATAGCCGGCATTGGCCTGGCCCATCAGGGCGGCGAGCTTGGAGCGTGTATCGGCGGCGCGGATGGCAGCCAGGTCGGGGGCCAGGGGTTTGGCGTCCAGCGCTTCGATCCGCCCCTCGTCCATGAAGGCCTTGTAGAAGGCCCCGACCCGGGCCTCGTCGGCGCTGGGCGCGCTGGCCTGGGCCGCCCCATCAAGGAGGTCGTGGACACGGTTCTCGGACAGCACGGCGAGCGCGTCGAAGGCGCCATACCGCGAGCGGTCGGCCGGGATGACCAGGGCCTTCATGTAGGTCCCGTTGGCGTAGGTGAAGAAGTCGGCCCCTGGCGCCACGGCAAGATCGCGGCCGGCCAAGTCGAAGCCCCAGGTCCCCATGCGCTGGGCGCTGGCGACAGGAGCGGGGGTGTCGGCCGCGCCCGCGGGAACGGCGGCGGCGAGGAGCGCGGCGACGGCCGCGCCGAGTAAAAGGTGGCGCATGGGTTCTTTGAATCCGGGAAATTTTTGATGAGGCGGGACCATGCACGAAAACCGCTCGCCGGGCGGCCTTAAATTTCGTTCATGATATCGTGGGCGATCCTCAGCCCGGCATATTCAGCGCCGCCAGGGCCGCCCCGCGCACCGCCTTGTAGTCGAGTTTGCCGTTGGCGGCACGGACGATCGGGGCCAGGACCAGTTCGCGCGGCGCCTTGTAGGGCGCCAAATGCGCCCGCACGTGCTCGGAGATCGCCGCCAGGGTGGGCGCGGCGGCGCCCCCCATATCGACCACCGCGCAGACGCGCTCGCCGAACCGCGGGTCGGGGACGCCCACCACGGCGGCGTCGCGCACGCCGGGATGGCGCTTGATGGCCTCCTCGACCTCTTCGGGAAACACCTTTTCGCCGCCGGTGTTGATCACCTGCGAGCCGCGGCCAAGCAGGCGCAGGGTCCCGTCGGCCTCCACCGTCGCGAAGTCGCCGGGTATGGACCAGCGCCGCCCCTCGTAGTCGCGGAAGGTGCGGGCGGTCTTTTCGGGGTCCTTGTAGTAGCCGACGGGAAGAAAACCGCTGACCGCGACCTGGCCGCGCTCGCCCGAGCCGGGTTCCACGCGCCGGCCGTCCTCGGTGAACACGGCGGCGTTGGGCCCGACCATGAATTTCGCCGTCTCAGCGCTCGCCCCGGCCGCCGAAGCCGACGTGGCCAAGCCAACCGCCTCGGACGAGCCCAGGCTGTCGAAGATCGCGCAGCTCGGAAGATGTTTCAGCAGGCCATCCTTGTTTTCGCGGCTCCAGACCGTCCCCGACGAGCCCAGGCGGCGCAGGGACTTGAGATTCCATCGTCCGGGATTGGCCTCGAGCGCCTCCAGCATCGGGGCGGCGAAGGCCATGCCGACGATGGCGGCGCTGGTCGCCTTCAGCCGGGCCGCCTCGCCCCAGAATTCGTCGGCGTCGAAGCGGGCCGAGGGCAGACAGGCCACCGCCCCGCCGGCGGTCAGGGCGGCGATGGCGCTGAACTGCGCCGTGCCGTGCATGAGCGGCGCGGCGGCGATGACGAGGGCGCGCTCGGCGCCCGCCGCCCGCGGGCCGGCGTCCACAGGATCCTCGAAGGGGGGGACGCCCAGCAGTACACTGCCGCCGCCGCCCAGCACCCAGAACAGGTCCTGCTGGCGCCACATCACCCCCTTGGGCAGGCCCGTGGTGCCGCCGGTGTAGAGGATCAAGAGATCGTCGCCGGATCGGCCCCACGGCGCGATCGTTCGCGACGCATCGCGCTCCGCCAACGCTTCATAGTCAGTGGCGAAGTCGGGGGCGGGATGGCCCGCCCGGGCCACCGCGATCCAGGTCTTGACCCCGGGCAGGCGGTCGCGGATCTGCTCCACCGTCGCGGCGAAACCGGCGTCGAACACCACCGCCTCGGCGTCGGCGTTGTCGAACAGATAGACCAGCTCGTCGGCCATGTAGCGGTAGTTGGTGTTGACCGGCGCGAGGCCGGCCTTGAAGGCCGCGAAATAGGTTTCCAGATATTCCGGCCGGTTGTGGAGATAGGCGGCGACCTTGGACCCTGCCGTCAGCCCCGCTTCGATCAGATGCGCGGCCAAACTGTCGGCGCGGCGGTCGAAATCAGCCCAGGCCACCACCCGCTCGCCATGGATCAGCGCCGGCCGCGCCGGGATCGCGGCGGCGATCCTCTCCCAGATGTCGGCATAGTTCCAAATCGCCATGGAGGTCCTTCTGACTATCCTCTTACATTTTCATATCAGCCATGGCGGGAGCCGGCGGCCCATCCCGCACCGCAAGCAGCACCGATCTGCGTCCCGCCGTAGCGAATACCAGGGTGAGGGCAATTTGATCACCCGCTTTGAGCGGCGCCTTGAGGGCCTCCAGCATCAGATGCCGACCACCGGGCTTGAAGGTGACGGTGGCTCCAGGCGGGATCGCCACCTCGCCCAAAGCCCGCATGGTCATCACCTGCCCGACCATGCGGCTCTCGTGGATCGACACCCGCGCCGCCGCCGCGCTTGAGGCGCCGGTAAGCCGTTCGGCCGTCCGGCCCTTGTTGGTTATCGACAGATAGCCAGCCCCGTTGACGCCCACCGCCGCCGGACGCGTCCAGGCGCCGGCGATCACCAGAGAGTTGGTGGCGGCCTGGACCTCGGTTGCGCAAGCCAAGACGACGGCGAGACTCGCCGCGAGCATGGCGCGGCGGGACAAAACGGCTATGAGGCTCATGGCCCAGCGGCTTAGGGGCGCGGCCCGCATTGCGCAAGCGTATCGCCAGGCGGCCGACCAAAGGAGGACGGGCCATGATCTGCCGGTTCTGGAGGAGGTGGACGACCACCGCGAACGCCGACGCCTACGAGAAGATCGTGACGAGCGAGGTCATACCTGGCATCGAAGCGCGAAACATCGCCGGATTTAGGCGGATCGATCTCCTGCGCCGTCCCCTCGCCGGCGAGGATCACGTCGAGTTCGCTACTCTGATGTGGTTCGACAGCCTGGAAGCCATCAAGGGCTTTACCGGCGAGGACTATGAGGTTTCCCACGTCCCCGCCGCCGCCCAAGCCGTCCTGGCCGACTTCGACAAACGGGCGGCGCATTTCGAGGTGCTGGAAGAGCGGATTCAGCACAACCTGAAATAGCCCTATCCCACTTCTCCCCGCCTACCCCCGCGCACGAACAGCAGTCCCACGAAACCGATCCCCAGCAGGGCGATGATGGTCGCGAAGCCACCTTGCTGGGTCTTAAAGATGCGCGTGCCCTGGTTGACCAGAAAGGGTCCCAGCCAGATGGTCGCCGTGCCCGAGAGGGCATAGACGCCGAAGAAGGCGCCGGTCTGTTCGGGCGGGGTCAGGCGGGTGAGCAGGGTGCGGCTGGAGGCGTAGTGGGCGGTGATGAAGACGGCGTTGGAAAAGCCTATGCCCAGATAGATCCACTCCGGCAGGGTGCGGAAAAAGGGTCCGTTCCAAAGCGGCGCGTGGGCGGCCGGGTCGAAGTGCCAGAAGTAGAGAATCTGGTCGGGCGCCATGCCCAGAAAAGCGACGATACCCAGCAGCGACATGCCGATCTCGATCTGTACCGCCCGCTTGGGTCCAAGCGCGTGGTCGAGCCAGCGTCCGACGAAACCGCCTAGCACGGCCAGGATGGAGAGGACGATGCCGAAGAACAGCATCTCCAGGGCATGCCATTTCATCACCCCGGTCGCGTACACCCCGGCGTAGATCAGGATCGCCGTCATCCCGTCGACATAGAACATCCGCGCCGCCAGGAAGATGGCGGCGTTGCGGTAGCGTCCGACCGTCTTCACCATCCTCCACAGATCGGCCGCGCCGCTCTTCAGTGCGGTCAGCACCGGAACGCCGGTGCGCGGGGCGTCGGGCGTGAACAGGAACAGCGGCAGGGCTCCCACCGCGAACAGCCCCGCCGCCATCAGCGCCACCACCCGCTCCGGCTCGTGCAGCGCCCGGCTGAGACCGAACAGGGGCGCCTTGGGAAGCCAGGCCCAGTCGGCCGTCTGCGGCAGGCCCGGCAGGGCGAAAGCCCAGGCGGTGAAGCCCAGGGCCAGAAGGGCGAAGCCGTTGCCAAGCGCCAGGGCGAGGCCCGACGCCTTGTGCGCCGCCGACAACCCCGCCGCCCGCACAAGCAGGGAATTGTGCAGCACCTCCGACCAGGTGAAAAGAACGCCGATAGCCGTGGTCAGGGCCAGGGTCGTGGTGACCGAAAGGCCTGAATGGTCGGCCTTGGTGAACCACAGCGAGGCCATCATCGGGACCATCGCGGCGACGATAAGGGCCAGCCAGAGCTTGCGCCGGCCGAGTTTGTCGATCGAGGCGCCCAGAAACGGCGCGGTGGCCATGACGATCCAGCCCGAATACTGGCTCCAGCGGGAGATGATCTCCTGCCCCTTGACCGCGTCGCCGACCACCGTGCCAGCCACATAGGGCATGAAGATGTAGATGGTGATCAGGATCACGTAAGGATTGCGCGCCCCCTCGAAGAGCGACCAGCACACCGCCCCGAAGGTAAGCTTCGCGTCCGGATCGAAGGCCCGGGACGGCACGGCCACCAGATCGGCTTGCGAAATGATCTCGCTCACGCGGCCGCCTTTTCCAGCCGCTCCGCCTCGCGGCGCCAACGCCGGGCGCGCAGCAAGGTGTCGGCGATCATCCAGGCGAAGGCCAGGGCGCTGACGCCATAGGCCGGCCAGATGAAGGCGCCGTACTCGCCGGCGAACTGAACCAGGAGATTCATTGGAAGGCCGCCCGCATGGCCAGGCTCACCGCCCGCCGCCGCCACACCTCGGCCCGGATGCGCGTCATCCAGAGGGCGCCGAAGGCGGCGCTGTAGCCGGCTCCCACGATGGCCAACGGGATCAGATAGACGGCCGCCAGGGTCGGTCCGCCGGCCCGAAAGATCGATTCGCCCTGGTGCAGGGTGTTCCACCACTCCACCGAGAACTTGATGATCGGCAAATTGATCAGGCCGATCAGGGCAAGGATCGCTCCGGCCCGCCCCGCTTTGGCCTCGTCCTCGATGCTGGCCCGGAGCGCCATGTAGCCGACGAAGAGCAGGAAGAGCACCAGTACCGAGGTCAGGCGGGCGTCCCACACCCACCACGTCCCCCACATCGGCCGCCCCCACAGCGAGCCGGTGACCAGGGCCAGCAGGGTGAAGGCCGCCCCCAGCGGGGCGGCCGCCTTAGCCGCCGCATCGGCCAGGGTATGGCGAAAGACCAGGGAAAAGAAGCTCGCCCCACCCAGGCAGCCGTAGGCCAGCATGGCGACCCAGGCGGCCGGCACATGGATGAACATGATCCGCACCGTCTCGCCCTGCTGGTAGTCCGGCGGCGCGACGGCTCCCAGGGCCAGCCCCCAGCCGATCAGGCCGGCGGCGACAACGCCCAGCCCCGGCGCCGCCCAGCGGGAAAAGGCCATGAACCGGTGCGGATTGGCCAGGGCGGCGATCATGGAAGAGGCATAGAGGCGCCGCTCCGGTGGGGCAAGCGGGGGCGATGACAGGACCGGTCGGCTATTCCAACGATCCCCGGCCCTCTAGATCTCCAGCGGCCGGGCCGAGAAGGCGTGGGGGTGGGGGCCGGAGGCGGGGAAATGTTCCTTCAGCGCCGCGCCGCAGATCTCGACCGCCTCGACGATGCCGGCGGTGGGATCGTGGCCGCCCTTCATGGCGGCGGCGATGGCGCCGGCCGCGCGCGTCCAGGCCGCCTCGCCGACCTTCTGGTGGATGCCGGCGTCGGCGAGAACCTGCACCTGCCGATCGTCCAGGGCCACGAAGATCAGCACGCCGGTTTCGCTCGCCTGGGCGCGGGCGGCGATGGCCGCGAACTGCTGATGGGCGGCTTTGGCGACCCGGTGACGCTTGAGGAGGCGCGGCGTCAGGCGCCGGCGCACGGCCGGGATGGCGACGACGAGGGCCGTGACGATGAACAGCAGCACCTGCACCGTGGCGTAGGCGCCCAGGGCCAGGCCCAAGTCGTTTTCCAGCGCGCCGGCCTGGGCCAGCATCCAGGCGTTGCCGACCGTCAGCGACAGGGGATGGATGAGGCCCAGGGCCAGGGCGATGGCCGGCAGGGCCAGGGCGACGCCCGCCGCCCAGGCCAGGGGAATCTCGCTATAGGTGGCGACCTCGCCGGCCAGGACGCAGACGATCTCGCCGCTGGTGCCCTCCTCGGCCTTGGCGACCGCCGCTTCGATGCGGTCTTCGTCGATGGCGCTCAGCATCCTACCAGCCCCCCGAGGCGCCGCCGCCGCCGCCCGACCCGCCACCGCCGCCAAAACCGCCCCCTCCTCCGAACCCCCCGCCGCCGAAACCGCCGCCGCCCCAGCCGCCGCGCGAACCGCCCAGGATCATCATCGGCAGCAGCCAGCCCATGCCCCCACCGCCGCGCCCGCGCATCAAATTGATGCCGATGAAGATGAGGAAGAAGATGGGGATGAGCGCCCCGATGGGATTGCCGTGATGGCGCGGCGCGGCGTCGGCCTGGGCCGCCTGGGCGGCCCTGGTCTCGGCGGTCGATTGATCGAGGCTGAGCTGGCCGACGATGGCGTCCGTCCCATCGACGATACCGCCCTGCACGTCGCCGGCCCGGAACTTCGGCAGGACGGCGCGCTGCAGGATGACACTGGAGAGGGCGTCGGTGAGCACCGGTTCGAGGCCGTAGCCGACCTCGATGCGCACCTTGTGTTCGCTGGGCACGACGATGAACAGGGCGCCGTTGTTGGTGGCCTTCTGGCCGATCCCCCAGTGGCGCAGGAGCTGATAGCCGTAGTCGGCGATGTCGTAGCCGCCGAGGCTCGGCAGGGTGACCACCACCAACTGACGGGTGGTCTGTTGCTGGAGGCCCGCGAGCTTGGCGGTGAGCGCCGCCTGCGCGGCCGGGGTCAGCACATGGGCGTCATCGACCACCCGCTGGCCGTTCAAGGCCGGAAACTGCGGCCCCGCCGCCAGGGCGGGGGCGGCGAAGAGGATCAGGAGGAGGGCGAGCGCGCCCGCCAGCCGCCTCACGGCTTGGCCGGCGTGGGGGCCGGGGGCGGGGCCGCGGCCGGGCCGGCCGGCGGGGGCGAGCCGGGCGCGGCGCCGGGGGTCGCGCCGAAGTCCACCGTCGGCGCCGACTGGGCGGCGGCATTGGCCGAGAACAGGGCCATGGCCTTTTCGTTGTGGTAGAAGGTGCTCGCCCACAACATGCCGGGGAAGGTCCGCAGGGTGGTGTTGTAGACCCTGACCGCCTCGTTGTAGTCGCGGCGGGCGACCGCGATGCGGTTCTCGGTGCCCTCGAGCTGCGATTGCAGGGCCATGAAGTTCTCGTTGGACTTCAGATCCGGATAGCGCTCCTGGATCATCATCAGGCGGCCGAGCACGCCGGAGAGCTTGTCCTGGGCCTGCTGATACTGCTGAAAGGCGGCCGGATTGGTCAAGGTCGAGGCGTCCACCTTGACCTGGGTGGCGCTGGCGCGGGCCTGGGTCACCTCCACCAGCACGCTCTTTTCCTGGGCGGCGAAGCCCTTCACCGTGGCCACCAGATTAGGGATCAGGTCGCTGCGGCGCTGATAGTCGTTCTGCACGTCGGCCCAGGCCGTTTTGGCGGCCTCCTGTTGGGTGGGGATGGTGTTGATCCCGCAGCCCGCCAGGGCCACCGGAAGAGCCAGGATCAGGGCGGTGCGCGCCAGCCGGCGAAGTGTCGTGTGCAAGGAAGCGGCCCCCTTGGGCAATGGCGCCGCCCAGAGCCGGCGGCGCGGTGAACCTAGTATGCCGCGCGGCCCTGCGCCAGTGTCCCGCGATGGAGTCGCGCCGCGACGCAACGACGCCAACCTTTTGATTGAAACGGCACCCCGACGGCGCGTAGCCTTGGGCATGGACCGCCGCGCCTTTCTCGCCCTCGCCCTCGCCACCGCCGCGCCAGGCGTGGGACTTGCCGCCACCCCGGCCCCGGCCGATTTGCTGGGGGCGACCGGGGAGGCCTATTTCACCGACTGGCTGAACAACTTCTACGCCAGGGCCTTGGCCGCCGGCTTCGCCCGGCCCCTCCTCGACCGCGAACTGTCGGGCCTCGCGCCCGATCCCAGAGTGTCGGCGCTGGACGCCCGCCAACCGGAATTCGCCCGGCCGGTGAGCGACTATATCAACGGCGCGATCAGCGAGGCGCGCATCGCCACGGGACGCGCCAAGGGCGCCGCGATTTCCCAGTTCGCCTCCATCGAACAGGCCTATGGCGTCCCCAGGGACATCCTGATCGGCGTGTGGGCCATGGAGTCGAACTTCGGGGCCCTGCAGGGCAATTTCGATATCGTCCGCTCCCTGGCCACCCTGGCGGCGGCCGGACGGCGACGGCCATGGGCGGAGGGCGAACTGATGGCCGCGCTGCGCATCCTGGCCTCCGGCAATGTGCCGAGGGCCAGGCTCAAGGGGTCCTGGGCCGGGGCCATGGGCCAGACTCAGTTCCTGCCCTCGACCTATCTTTCCTCGGCGGTGGACGGCGACGGCGACGGGCGGCGCGACATCTGGGGATCGGCCCCCGACGCCCTGGCCTCGGCCGCCCATCTGCTGGCCAAGGGCGGCTGGCGGCGGGGCGAGGGCTGGGCGCGTGAGGCAGTCCTGGCGCCCGGCTTCGACTACAGCCTTTCCGAGGGTCCGCTAGAGGTCGCCGCCTGGTGGCGGGCCAAGGGGGCCCGGCGCGCCGACGGCCTAGCCTGGAGCGCCGCCGACGCCCAGGCGCCGGCCAGCCTGATCGTGCCCTCGGGAGCCAGCGGGCCTGCCTTCCTGCTGCTCCCCAACCACTTCGCCATTCGCACCTACAACAACTCCACCGCCTATGCCCTGGCCGTGGGCCTGCTGGCCGACCGGATCGCCGGCGGCGGACCGCTGAAGGCGCCCTGGCCGCATGAGACGCCCCTGTCGCTCACCGACCGACTCGACGCCCAGAGCGCCCTGGCCAGGCTCGGCTTCAACCCCGGCCAGCCTGACGGCGTGGTGGGCGTCGGCACTCGCGCCGCCCTGCGCGCCTGGCAGAAAACCGCCGGCCTGACCGCCGACGGCTACCTGTCCCCCGACATGGTGCGACGCTTGCGCGCGGCGGTGCAAAACAGAGCCTGATCGGCCCCGGCTGGAAAAAACGTGATCACGTCCTTGTGAACTCTTCCCTTGCGTTCGCACACGAACGCGTCATATTCGCATCGGCGTTCGAGGCGAGTCGGCCATCGGTGGGTCCCTTGAAGGGGTGTTCCGAT
>JBDTIW010000304.1:0-5748 GCA_039936215.1 Caulobacteraceae bacterium
CCTCCCCCGCTTCGCAGGGGAGGATTGAAGGAAAGGCGCGCGCTTCCACTCATCCAATCCTCCCCTGCGCCTCTTCGCGGGGGAGGTGGCGCGCGCCGCTCTCTCGCGCCGCGTGACGGAGGGGGCGTCCGGCCATCGGCTAAATTTTTCAAGGGCGTCTCATGACCCGCGTACGCAAGGCGGTGCTGCCAGTGGCCGGCCTGGGGACCCGTATTCTTCCCGCCGCCAAGACCACGCCCAAGAACATGCTCAACGTGTTCGACCGGCCGATCCTCGCCCATGTGGTCGCCGAGGGGCGGGCGGCGGGGATCGAGCATTTCATCTTCGTGGTCGGGCGCGGCCAGGGGGCCATCGAGGACTATTTCGACCGCGCCTACGAACTGGAGGCCGAACTCGCCGCCAAGGGCAAGACCGCCGCCCTGGCCGCCGTCCGCGCCGACCTCGCCGAACCCGGCCAGATGAGCTTCGTCCGCCAGATGGCCCCCCTGGGTCTGGGCCACGCGGTGTGGTGCGCCCGCGACCTGATCGGCGACGAGCCCTTCGCGGTCATGCTGCCGGACATGCTGATGGACGCGGCGCCGGCCGCCCTGGCCCAGGCCGCGGCCGCCCACGCGGCGGTGGGCGGCAATATCGTGGTGGTCGAGCCGGCCGCGCCGGGCGAGGCGCACAAATACGGCATCGTCTCCCTGGGCGCGGCGGCGGCGGGCTTCGACGGCCGGCTCGCCGTCATGACCGGCATGGTCGAAAAGCCGGCCCCGGGGACCGAGCCCTCCAACCTGTTCATCTCCGGCCGCTATATCCTCCAGCCGCAGATCTTCGAGGCGTTGGCCGCCCACGAGAAGGGGGCCGGCGGCGAAATCCAGCTCACCGACGCCATGCTCAGATTGCTGAAAGACCAGCCCTTCCACGCTCTGGAATACCAGGGGGCCACCTACGACTGCGGCGACCCGGTCGGCCTGCTGCGCGCCAACCTCGCCTATGGCCTGAAGCACCCGACGCTGGGCGGCGAGGCGCGGGCGGCGGCGGCGGCGCTCATGCGGAACGGGACGCCGTTGACCAGGATGGCCCAAGGGGCGAAATGATCGCAACAGATGGAAGCCGCCCTAAGCGATCGCCGACGCGACGGCCATGACTTGGCGGCGTTTCGCGCGCGCGCGCAGGGCGACTACCATCACGGCCGCGACCAGCATCGCCCCGGTCATGACCGTCAGCGCGAGGGTGTAGGCGCCGGTGGCGTCCTTGGCCCAACCCCAAAGCGCCGGACCGACAAACCCGCCGACCATGTTCATGGAATTGATCGCGGCGCATCCCACGGCCAGGCGCTTGAACGACAACAGGTCGGCCCAGAGAAGCACCAGACTGTTGGTCACGCTGGTCCATGCGGCCATGAACATCAGGTATCCGACGATCACCATGGCCGGCGAGGCCTCCAACGCCAGGGTCGCGCAGCCGGCGGCCATCAGCAGGATAGCGGCGATGAGAACCCCAAAGCGGCTCCCCACCTTGTCGGACAAGGCGCCGGTGAAAAGCATCCCGACCACGCCCAGCACCCCCGCCACGCTGGTCAGATAGCCGACACGAACGATGTCCAGGCCTGTCTTCGCCAGCAACAGCGTCGGCGCCGACAGGTTCAAGGCGTAGAAACAGCCAATCCCGAGCGCGCCGATCACGCCAAGTTGGACCACGATGGGGTTGCGCATCGCGGCCAGAACGCCGTGGCTTTCCGGCTTGCCGAGTCGAGCGGCGTCCGCGGCGAGCGCGCCCGCAATCCAATTCTTCTCCTCCGGGTCGAGCCAAGGTGACGAGGCCGGAGCGTCTGGAAGCCGCGTCAGGATCAGCAAACCTATCAGCACGGCGGGGAGCCCTTCGAGCAGGAACAGCCAATGCCATCCGCGTAAACCGCCAAGACCGTCCAGCTTGAGCAGCGAGCCCGACACCAGCCCCATGACGATCACGCTGATAGGCCCGGAGGCGTAGAACCGGCTGACCGCGCGCCCTCGTCGGGCCTTGGGAAACCAGTGCGCCATGTAGAAGACGACGCCGGGGAAGAAACCCGCCTCGGCGAAACCAAGCAGGAAGCGGAGGAGGTAGAACTGGATCGGGGTGCGGACGAACATCATCGCCATCGCCAGTAGCCCCCAGGTGATCATGATGCGAGCGAGCCAGCGCCGCGCCCCGAACCGCACCAGCATGAGATTCGAGGGCACCTCGAACAGGGCGTAGCTCAGGAAGAACAGCCCCGCGCCCAGCCCATAGACCGTGGCGTTGAAGTGCAGGTCGCTGTTCATCTGCGTCGCGGCGAAACTGATGTTCGCGCGATCCACATAGGCGACGAGGTAACCCAGCCCGAGCAGCGGCAGGATGCGCCAGCTCGCCTTGGTCATCGCCGAGCGTTCGACCGCGGCGTCCGAATGTTGGCGTTGTTGCATGGCCTGGCCCCTCGTCTCGAAAGCGTATCAGCACAGCATAGCTCCGGCAATTTCTTCGGTCGCCGTGACCGCCGTTTCTCAGGAACTCCGCGAGATGGCGAAACCCACCCGCCGCCACCCCTTGGAATTTCCACCCATCGACCGCGGACCCTTCATCCGAGGCTCACCGTCAGGCGCAAACCACCTCCTCCATCGCCGCAATCAGCCGGCGCAAATCCTGGGGGCGGGAGAGGCGGTGGTCGCCGTCGCGGATCAGGGTGAACACCACGTCGTCACCCCTCAACGCTCGGGCGAGTTCGAGCGCGTGGGTCCAGGGGACGTCGGGATCGGCGCCGCCTTGCAGGATGCGCGCCGGTGCGGTCACCGCGACGGGGCCGGGCAGGATCGACCAGCGCGCGGCGTCCTCCAGCAGGGCGCGGGTGATGGGATAGCCGGCCTCGCCAGACCGGGACGGCGTGATCCACACCCCGTCGCGGGCCAGCGCCGCACGGGCTTCGGGCGGGAGGTTCGGCTCCAGGAGTTTGTCGGTGAAGTCGGCGGCCGGGGCGATCAGCACCAGGGCGCGGACCCGCTCGGGGCGGGCCATGGCGGCCAGGCAGGCCAGCCAGCCGCCCATGGACGAGCCGACCAGGACGAGCGGCCCTTGCGCCAAGGCGTCGATGATCGCCAGGGCGTCGGATCGCCAGCGGGTGATCGTGCCGTCCTCGAAACGCCCTTCCGACGCGCCGTGGCCGAAGTAGTCGAAGCGCAGAAAGACCCGGCCCGCGCCGCACGCCCAATCGGCCAAGGCGTCGGCCTTGGTGCCGGTCATCTCGGAGTGGAAGCCGCCCAGCCAGACGATCATGGGGCCTTCGCCCGTCACCCGCCGCCAGGCCAGGGCGGCGCCGTCGTGGTTCAGGAAGCCGGAAGTCTCGGTCATGGCGCTGAAGGTCCATAGTGCTTAAGGGGGGCGCCTCTTGAAAGCCAAGCCGGGCCGGAGCGACGCCATACCATCCGCCATCCTTCCAGAGGACTTCACCTTGTTGCAAGTCACGCCGCGCCTGGAGGCCGGCGGGGTGGAACAGGCGACCTTGGACATGGCCGCCGCCGTGGCCCGGGCCGGGGGCCGATCGCTGGTCGCCTCCCACGGCGGGCGTCTTGAAAACGACTTGGCTCAAAGCGGCGCGCGGCTCATCCGCCTGCCGGCGCATTCGAAGAATCCCCTGGTCATGGCCGGGTGCGCGGCGCGCCTGGCCGCTCTGATCGCCCGCGAGAAGGTGAGCCTGGTCCACGTCCGCTCGCGCGCTCCGGCCTTCGCCGTCCTGTTGGCCACGCGTGGGACGCGCGTGCCGATGGTCGCCACCTATCACGGCATCCATGGCGCGGGCTCGCCCCCGAAGCGATGGTACAACGCGGCAATGACCCGAGGCGAAATGACCATCGCCAATTCCGCCTTTACCCGCGATCACATCCTCGCCCAGCACGGCCTGGCGGCGGCCAAGGTGGTGGTGGTCGCCGAGGGGATCGACACGGCCCGCTTCGATCCGGCCGCCGTGGCGCCGGCCCGCGTCGCCGCCGTGCGCGCCGCCTGGGGGCTCGCTCCCGGCGACCCCCGCCTCGTGATCCTGCTCGCCGCCCGTCTGACCGACTGGAAGGGCCAGCGCCTGGCGGTCGAAGCCCTGGGGCGTCTGCCGGGGCGCGACAATGTGGTGTTGATCCTGGCCGGGGCGGGCGAGGGCTCGCCCTACGCCGCCTCCATCGAAGCGGCCGCCGCCGTGACCGGGATTTCCGATAATGTCCGCCTGGTCGGCCCGTGCGAGGACATGCCGGCCGCCTTTCTCGCCGCCGACCTCGTCATCGCGCCATCTACCCGCGCCGAGTCCTTCGGCCGTAGCGCGGTCGAGGCCGCCGCCATGGGCCGCCCGGTGCTGGCGTCGCGCCTGGGCGCCTTGGCCGAGACCGTGGTTCATGGCCAGACGGGCTGGCTGGCGGCGGCGGGCGACGTGGACTCCTGGACGGCGGCGATCGGGACGGCGCTGGGCGCCGACGCGCGAACCCGCGCCGCCATGGGCGCGGCGGCGCGGGCGCGGGTGGAGCGGCTTTATTCCCTGACCGCCATGTGCGAGGCCACTTTCGCGGTCTATCGCCGCGTCCTGGAAGGCCGGACATGAAGCCGATCGGCAAGGTGCTGGTGATCAAGCTGTCGGCGGTGGGCGATTTCGTGCTCGCCTTTCCGGCCTTCGAGCGCATCCGCGCCGCCCACCCGACCGCTAAAATTACCCTTCTCACCACCCCGCCCTTCGAGGCTCTGGCGGCGTCCAGCCCCTTCTTCGACAAGGTGGAGATCGACGGCCGGCCACGCGGGCCGATGGCGTGGCTGGCCCTGGTTCTGCGCCTGCGCCTGGCGCGCTACGACCGCGTCTACGACCTGCAGAACAACGACCGCACCAACCTCTATTTCCAGGCCCTGCGGCCGTTCCCGCCGGCCTGGTCGGGAATCGCGTCCGGCGCCGCCCTGCCGCACCGCAACCCCGAGCGGATGAACATGCACGCCCTCGAGCGAGCAGCGCAGCAGCTCGAAGCGGCCGGCATCTGGCCGGACGCCCCCACCCGCCCCCTGTCGGCCGCCCCGCCGGACATTTCGTGGATTCTCGCCAAGGCCCCCAAGGCCCGCGCCGCGTCCGTTCCGCGACCGGTGGTGCTGCTCATCCCCGGTAGTTCGGCCCACCGGGCGGAGAAGCGCTGGCCCATCGACCACTACGGCCGCCTGGCCAAGGCCCTGCAGGGCGAGGGCTTCGACGTCGTCGTCATCGGGGCGCTGCAGGAAAGCGCGCTGGCCCACGCCATTCAGCGCCACGCGCCGCGCGCCCGCGATCTCACCGGTCGCACCGACTTCGCCCAGATCGCCATCCAGGGCGCGAGGGCCGCCCTGGCGGTGGGCAACGACACCGGGCCGGTGCATCTGATCGCCGCGGCCGGAGCGCCGACCATCGCCCTTTTTTCCTCGGCCTCCGATCCGGCCCTGTGCGGCCCGCGCGGCCATGTCACCGTCTTCCAGGCCCCGGACCTCGCCGACATGCCGGTGGAGACCGTCCTGGCCACCGCCCTGTCGCTGGCCGGTCGGCCGATCCTCCCTTCGTCTTGATAGGAGAAGGCGCCTTGGTCATATACTGCTATGGGTGCGTTCAGACCCGCGTGACGAATCTAACGTAGCAACAGCCTTAAGGAGCACAGCCTATTCGCCGTCCCATGCCCGCGCCGCCGTCCAAGGACGGTCCGCGCATCAATGACGAGATCCGCGTTCCCCGCGTTCTGCTGATCGATCAGAACGGAGAAAAAC
>JBDTIW010000305.1:0-6712 GCA_039936215.1 Caulobacteraceae bacterium
AACAGGGCCGCCAACTGCTCGGTGATCGCCCCGCCCAGCTGCTCCACATCGACGATGGTCACGGCGCGGCGGTAATAGCGGGTGACGTCGTGGCCGATGCCGATGGCGATCAACTCCACCGGCGACCACCCCTCGATCTCGGCGATCACCCGGCGCAGGTGCCGCTCCAGATAGTGGCCGGAATTCACCGACAGGGTCGAATCGTCCACCGGCGCGCCGTCGGAAATCACCATCAGGATGCGCCGCTGCTCGGTGCGGCCGATCAGGCGCTGGTGAGCCCACATCAGCGCCTCGCCGTCGATATTCTCCTTAAGGAGGCCCTCGCGCATCATCAGGCCGAGGTTCTTGCGGGCGCGGCGCCAGGGCGCGTCGGCCGATTTGTAGATGATGTGACGCAGGTCGTTCAGGCGCCCTGGCGAGGCCGGCTTGCCGGCCTTCAGCCACTCGTCGCGCGAGGCGCCGCCCTTCCAGGCCCGGGTGGTGAAGCCCAGAATCTCCACCTTGACCGCGCAGCGCTCCAGGGTGCGGGCGAGGATGTCGGCGCACACGGCGGCCACCATGATCGGCCGGCCGCGCATGGAGCCGGAATTGTCGATCAAGAGACTTACCACGGTGTCGCGAAACTCCGTCTCCTCCTCCTGTTTGAAGGACAGAGGCGCGGTGGGGTCGATAATCACCCGGGTCAGGCGGGCGACATCCAGCATGCCCTCCTCAAGATCGAAGCTCCAGGCGCGGTTTTGCTGGGCCAGTAGCTTGCGCTGCAGGCGGTTGGCCAGGCGCGAGACGACGTTGGAGAGGTTGGCCAGCTGCTGGTCCAGATAGGCGCGCAGCCTCGTCAACTCTTCCGGCTCGCACAGCTCCTCGGCCGAGACGATCTCGTCGTGCTGGGCGGTGAACACCTTGTAGGCCGGCTCGGGGCGACCGTGATCCTTGATGTCCGGGCGGGCCGGCCGGTCGCCGTCGGCGAGGTCAAGTTCATCGTCGGACGGATCGGCGGTTTCGTCGTCGGCTTCGCTCGCCTGGGTTTCGGCGGCCTCGGCCTCGCGGCGACTCTTTTCGCCATCGTCGAGGGAGGCGCTTTGCGGCGACTGTTCCTCGCCTTCGCCTTCGTCGCTCGACGCCTCCGCCTCGCCGTCCTCGTTTTCGTCGTCCTCGGCGTCCTGGTCGGGCGCATCGGAGAGGTCGTCGCCCATGGAAAGATCGCGCACCACGGCGCGGGCGATGCGGGCGAAGGCCCTCTGATCTTCCACCGCGCCGGTCAGCCGGTCGAGATCCGGGCCGGCCTTGGCTTCGATCTCGCCGCGAAAGGCGGCGACCAGGGCCTGGGCGGCGACCGGGGGCGCCGCGCCGGTCAGGCGCTCGCGGACCATCAGGGCGACGATGTCGGCCATCGGCGCGGCGGCGGGATCGACGACGTGGTTCAAGCCTTTGCGCTGGATCGTCTCCTCCCAGACGGCGGCCAGGTTTTCGCGCACACCGGCCAGGGCGTTGGCCCCGATCGCCTCGATGCGCGCCTGTTCCAGGGCGTCATAGATCTGGGCGCCGTCCAGGGATTTCGGCTTGGCGCGGGCATGGACGGCGTCATCGTGATGGGCCACGCGCAGGGCCATCTGATCGGCGAGACCGCGGATGCGGCTGGTCTCGGGGCCGGAAAGCTCGCGGGGCGGATGGGGCAGGACGGCGCGGCGGCCGATCAGGCTCGGCCCGTCGCCGGAGAACACCACCTCCAGGTCCGGCTGTTCGGCCAGGGAGCGGGCGGCGTGCGCCAGGGCGCGCTTGAAGACCTCGGTGGGGCTTTCCTTGTGGGCCATGGCCGCCAAGCTCTTAGCGCGGGCCGCCGCCGCTTAGAAGAAGAAAGCCTTAGGCGCGCCGCCCCCCCGCTCAAGCCGGCGGCGCGGGAACCGGGCGCGGGGGCGCCGCCTCCAGGCGCCAAGCCTTGCCGTCGGGAGCGGCGGCCTGGAAAGGGCCGCCGACCGGTCCGATGAAAGCGACGGCGTGGCCGTGCGTGGCGTCCGAAAAGATCGGCGCGCCATGGGGGTCGGTGCTCCACACCGACAGATCCTTGAGCGGCGGAAAGGCCAGGTGACAGGCCGGGGGCGCCTGGAGGACATGACCGCCAAGGGTCGCCTGGTCGGTGAGCGTGACCGTGCAGCCGACCTTGCCGCCGACTTCGCTGAGCCGCCATTGGCTGACGGCGGCCCGCGCGGGCGCCGGCGCGGGCACACTCTCAGCGTGCGGCGGAGCCACGGCGGCCAGGGCCAGGGCCACAACAATCGCTGCGCTCATTTTCGCCTCGCCTCTTCGCCAACCGCCGAGTTTAGACCCGGCGGGGGCGCAATCCAAATCAGGCGTCCCGGCGCACGCCGGAAGTTGATTTATTACCCATAACGTTATACGTTACGATGGGTAAAATGATTCGAACCTTCCGGGATCGCGAAACCGAACGGGTCTGGGCTGGCGAGCGGTCGAGGCGCCTTCCCGGCGAGATTCAGGATGTCGCCTTGCGGAAACTGCGCCTCATCAACGCGGCGCGGCGCCTCGAAGACCTTCGCATCCCGCCGGGCAATCGGTTGGAGGCGTTCGCGGGAAGCCGACGGAGGCAGCACTCGCTGCGGATCAACCAGCAATGGCGCATCTGTTTTCGGTGGAAGGATGGAGAGGCCGAGGATGTCGAAATCTGTGACTACCACTGAACCCGTGGAGCTTCTGAGGAATCCCACGCCGGGCGACGTTTTGCTGGAGGATTTCCTTAAACCGGCTGCGATGAGCCAAACCGCCTTGGCGAAGGCCACCCAGGTTTCACCGCGGCGGATCAATGAGATCGTGCTCGGCAAGCGCGCGATCACCGCCGACACCGATCTGAGGCTGGCCCGCTATTGGGGCCTTTCTCCAGGCTTCTGGTTGCGGCTTCAGGTCGAACACGACTTGATGCGCCATCGTCGGCGATTTGGACGCGTCCTGGAAAAAATCACGCCCCGCGCCGCCTGACCGATTGGCGGGTCAGGCCACCTTCACCCGCGCCGCGCTCTCGGGCAGGTCGCCGCCGAAGGCGCGTTGGTAGAACTCGGCCACCGTCGGGCGCTCCAGCTCGTCGCACTTGTTGAGGAAGGTCATGCGAAAGCCTAGCGCCAGGTCGCCGGCGAAAATCTCGGCGTTCTGGGCCCAGGTAATCACCGTACGCGGGCTCATCACCGTGGAGATGTCGCCGTTCATAAAGGCGTTGCGGGTCATGTCGGCGACCCGGACCATGGCCGCCACCTGGCGCCGACCCTCGGCTGTCTCGGCGTAGTTGGGGGCCTTGGCCAGGACGATCTGGGCTTCCACGTCATGGGCCAGATAGTTGAGGGTGGTGACGATCGACCAGCGGTCCATCTGCCCCTGATTTATCTGCTGGGTGCCGTGATAAAGGCCGGTGGTGTCGCCGAGGCCAATGGTGTTGGTGGTGGAGAACAGGCGAAAGAAGGGGTTGGGCCGGATGACCCGGTTCTGGTCCAGCAATGTCAGCTTGCCCTGCGCCTCCAGCACCCGCTGAATGACGAACATCACGTCGGGCCGGCCGGCGTCGTATTCGTCGAACACCAGGGCCATGGGCCGTTGCAGGCACCAGGGCAGCATGCCCTCTCGAAACTCGGTGACCTGCTTGCCGTCCTTCAGGACGATGGCGTCCTTGCCGACCAGGTCGATGCGGCTGACATGGCTGTCGAGGTTGACGCGAATCATCGGCCAGTTGAGGCGCGCCGCCACCTGCTCGATGTGGGTCGACTTGCCGGTGCCGTGATAGCCCTGGATCATCACCCGCCGGTTGAAGGCCAACCCCGCGCAGATGGCCAGGGTGGTCTGGGGGTCGAAATAGTAGGCGTCGTCGAAATCCGGCACATGGCTGTCGCGGGTCGAAAAGGCCGGCACCATCATGTCGGTATCGACGCCGAACACCTCACGCACGGAAACCTTGCGGTCGGGAATCAGGGCGAGAAGCTGGTCGTCGTCGGGGTCGGTGAGGCTGGTCATGACCGGCGTTCACTATCGCGAGCCTTTGACGGACGCAAACGGCGCCAGACGGTGGTTTGGGCGAAGTCAGACCAACTGGGCTTTGCGGAGCGTCTTATAGGCCTTGATCACCCGCTGCAGCTTGTGCTCGGCCGACCGGTCGCCGCCGTTGGCGTCGGGGTGGCAGCGCTTGACCAGTTCGAGGTAACGGACGCGGATGGCCGGTCCGGTGGCCAGGGCGTCCAGATCCAAATCGGCCAGGGCGCCGCGCTCCAACCTGCCCAGGCGCCGCTCGTGCGCCGCCCCCGCCTCATCGCGCGGCTTGCCCGCCCCGAAGATGCCGAACGGGTCGCGAAAGAAGCCGCGCTGGCCGGCCGCCTCGCGGTTGCGCGCCCCGCCTTTGAACGACCAAGTCGGCCGCCCCCCGGTAGCCTGTTCGTCGGCCACGCGGGCGCGGATCTCGCCCTCGCTCATGCCTGCGAAGAAGTTCCAGGTCCGGTTGTATTGGGCGGCGTGGGGTTGGCAGAACCAATAGTGGTCGCCGAGCATATCCCGCGATTTGGGAGCGCGGATCGCCGCCGGCGCGCGGCAGCCCTGATGATCGCAGGCCCGCTCGCCCGGTTTCAGGGCATTCACGTCGTCGGCGCGCGCCTCCTCCTCCGCCTTGGGCGGGCGCACGCGGATGTCCACGAATCGCGGGCGGTATTGAAAGGCGGTGGCCATGGGGGAGAAGTATGAGATGGAGATGTGACAGTTCAAGAATTGACATACACGAAAGGAGGGTCCGCCATGGGCGTCGTCGCCGAAACCATGCGGAAAAAGCTCACCGAGGCCCTTTCCCCCACCCGGCTCGAGATCGTCGATGATTCGGCGCGCCACACCGGCCATGCCGGCGCCCGCGAAGGCGGCGAGAGCCATTTCAACCTCACCATCGCGTGCGCCGCCTTCGCCGGGATGGGCCGCGTCCAGCGCCAGCGGATGGTCTACGACGCCTTGGCGGCGGAGCTTTCCGGCCCGGTTCACGCCCTGTCGTTGAAGACGCTGGCGCCGGGGGAAACCTAGTCGATCCCCAAGGCCACGACGAGCGCGCGCGCCAAGTCGGCGGCGCGGAAGGGCTTTTGCAGCACCGGCGCGCCGGCGTCGGCCTCGCGCAGACCGCCCGCCCCGTAACCGGTGGTGAAGATCACCGGCGCCCCCATGGCGCGCAGGGCGTCGGCGACCGGAAAAACCGGTTGGCCGGCCAGATTCACATCCAGCAGAGCCGCGTCGATCGCTTCGCTGCGGGTCGTCAGCGCCAGGGCCGCATCCACGGTGTGGACAGGGCCCACGACCGCGCAGCCCAAATCGGCCAGCATGTCCTCCACCAGCATGGCGATCATCATCTCGTCTTCGACCACCAGCACGCGGCGACCCTTGAGGGCGTCGTTGTCAGCCATAAGCTCAAGGTTCCGCAGTCTCGCGCGCGAACGGTATATAGGGCGCGAGGCCGCCAACGGCCAACCTTCACGGCTCTTGCCCACGATTTGGCCCACGCGCCGGACAGGTCTAGGGTCTCCGGGGATCACCCGGGGGCGTCATGGCGGGCCTGAAAGACAAGCGGGGCTTCATCGACAAGGACCGGCTCGACCTCTCCGAGCGCCAAGCCGTGGAATATTGGACCAAGCGCTGGGGTGTGACCAAGGATCAGCTCTTGGCCGCGCACCGGAAGGTCGGCCGGCTGGTCAAGGACATCGCCGCCGAGCTGGGCAAGAAGCGGTAGGAGTTACCATGAACGACCATGTGCTTGCCTCGTTGGGGAGGGCGGGGGCACACCGCTATCAGCCCGCACAAAACCCGCGGGCCGATCCGCGAATTAAAGGTCGTTGATGGGTGTTGTCCGATCGCAAGAAATCACGCCCTTATATTTCGATTGCGATGGAAAATGTTGTCTGGGTCAAACCGTTGCTTGAGCTTCAGAAGACGCTGGAAATTGTCGCCGTAGGTCCCGCGGACGTCCTCGGCGCCGTTGGCGCTCAGATAGTTGACGTAGGTGGGGATCGAATGGGGCCGAAGGACCGCCATTGATGTTTCCACCCACGACATCCGTCGCGCCGCCCCACCAGGCGTCGAAGTGATAGGTGTAGCGGCCTCGGGGCCGCACGAGCGGCGTCGCCGCGGCCGGCGCGCGGCACGCTTTGCCGTGCAGGTAGCGACCAAGGCTGAAGGACCAGCCGCCCCGCGCCTCTCCGACCCGCTCGGCGATCGCGTGAATGGCGCCATCGCCAAGCTGTCCGAGGCTGCCGCCCAACCAGTGCACGCCGGGCGCATCCGAGGGTTCCGGCGGACCGGGCGCCGGTCGCGACAGCAACGCATCGATCTGGGGTGACGCCTCGGCGGTCAGGTTGAAGGCCCGTCGGGAGACGCCGACGGCGACCGGTGGTCCGAACGCCAGCAGGGGCGCCAGGGCCCGCGCGCCCGCCTCGGGTTCGCCAGACCAGCAGATCGTCGCCACGATGAAGAGTCGGTCGCTCGACACCAGGGCCAGCGACGGTGAGTTCATCGGGGGTTTGCCCCATGTAGTCGCGGCAGAAGCGCAGGAAGGCCGGCGGATCGGTGGCTGCGAACAGCACCTTGCCGCCGGTGACGTCGCCGAGGGAATGGGTGGCGTACTCAAGCTCGGAGACGATCCAGAAGTTCCCGCCACCCCCTCGGATCGGCCAGAACAAGTCGATGACTTTGGCCATAC
>JBDTIW010000306.1:0-2970 GCA_039936215.1 Caulobacteraceae bacterium
ATCGCCCTTTGCGCCATGCTCAAGGCCTGCGGCACCCTGGGCGTGAACGACCTCGTCCTGACCGAAACGGGCAACAGCGACGCGGTGCTGGGCCAGATCGTCCGGCGCTCGGCCCCCAGAGCCGCCGACAAGCCTTCCGTCGCGAGCCTGATCGTCTTTGGCGCGGTGATGAGCGCCGCCGTGGTCGCCTCGGCCAGTCCCAGCCTGGCGCGGCAGTTCACCGTGCTGACCAATATCGTGGTGGTGATCCAGATGCTGTTCTACGCCGCCGCCTGCTTGGCGCTGCTGCGCTTCAGCCGCGTGGCCCGCCCGGCCTGGCGCGGACCGATCAGGGCCATGGCGGGCGTGGGCGTGGCGTTCTGTTGCGGCATGATCGCCGCCTCGGAGCGTGACCTGCTGATCTGGAGCGCCGCCGCCGTGGTGCTCGCCACGGCGGTCTATCTGGGCGTGGCGGCGCGGCGGCGGTTGGGTGGAGATCAGGCCCTGGGACCGTTGCGGCCTTAATCCCTCCCGATCCTCACGCGTCGTTCGTCCTACGCCCGGCCCTCTACGCCGGTGACTTCGTCCCAGAACCGCCGGGCCTTGTTGAAGAAGGTGGCGCTCCTGGGGTTCTGTTGTTCACCACACGATCCGGCCAGTTCGCGCAGCAGTTTCTTTTGCGCCGCCGTCAGCTTGGTGGGCGTTTCGATGAAGAGTTCGACCACCAGGTCGCCGCGTTCGCGCGAGCGCAGGGAGGGCATGCCGCGGCCGCGCAGGCGCACGGTGCGGCCGGTCTGGGCGCCTTCGGGCACCTTGATGCGGATCTTGCGCTGGCCGTCGCAATTTTCGCCGCCCAGGAGGCACGGCGCCTCGATCTCCCCGCCCAGGGCGGCGGTGGTCATGGGGACGGGGACCGAACAGAGCAGGTCGAGGCCATCGCGCTCGAAAAGCTCGTGCGGCCGCACCGAGACGAAGATGTAGAGATCGCCGCGCGGTCCACCGCGCGCGCCGGCGTCGCCCTCGCCGGCCAGGCGGATGCGCGAGCCGTCATCCACCCCGGCGGGGACGCGCACCTCCAGCAGCCGCTCGCGGCGAACCTGGCCATGGCCGGCGCAGGTCCGGCACGGATCGAGGATGAGCCGGCCGGCGCCGCCGCAGCGGGGACAGGCGGTCTCCATCTGGAAGAACCCCTGACTGCGCCTGACCCGTCCGGCCCCGCCGCACGATCCGCATACCGTGGGGCTGGTTCCGGCCGCCGCCCCCGAACCCTTGCAGGTTTCGCAGGCCACGGCGGCGGGAACCTTGATCTCGACCTCGGCCCCAGCATAGGCCTGCTCGAGGGCGATCTCGAGATCGTAGCGCAGGTCCTGGCCGCGGGCCGGGCCGCTGGAACGCTGGCCGCGGCCGAACATGTCGCCAAAGACATCGCCGAACACGTTGTTGAAAATGTCGTGCACGTCGGTAAAGCCGGCGCCGCCGCCGTTCATGCCGTTCACTCCGGCATGGCCGAAGCGGTCGTAGGCGGCGCGCTTGTCGGGATCGGCGAGCACCGAATAGGCGGCGTTGAGCTCCTTGAAGCGGTCGGTGGCGTGGGGGCAGCCGTCGTTGCGGTCGGGATGGTGCTCCATGGCGAGCTTGCGAAAGGCGGCCTTCAGACCCGCCGGCTCGCAGTCGCGTTGAACGCCTAGAACTTCGTAGTAGTCACGCATGGAAAGGTCGTGGGCCTTCGCGGTTCAAGCTGAAGTGGGAAGGAGCGCGTTTTCCCGCAAGTCCGCTGGCGAGGAACGCCGAAGCTGAACCGACTGGTGGCGCGACCCTTTCAGGCGCGCGCCCACCGAGCCTCCAAAAACCGCCCCTCGAGGTCACGGCGTCAGGCCGACTTCTTGTCGTCCGACACTTCCTCGAACTCCGCATCGACGACGCCGTCGTCGGCGGGAGCGGACTCGCCCGCGCCCGCGCCGTCACCGGCCGCCGCCTCGCCCTGCTGGGCCTGATACATCGCTTCGCCGAGCTTCATCGAGGCCTGCATGAGGCTTTGGGTCTTGGCGTTTATGGCCTCGACATTTTCGCCCTCGATCTCGGATTTGAGCTCGCTCACCGCCGTCTCGATAGCGGACTTGTCATCGGCGCCCACCTTGTCGCCGTGCTCGGCCATGGCCTTTTCCGTCGAGTGGATCAGGGCGTCGGCGTGGTTCTTGGCCTCGACCAGCTCCTTGCGCTTCTTGTCCTCGGCGGCGTTGGCCTCGGCTTCCTTGACCATGGTCTGGATATCGGCCTCGGAGAGGCCGCCGTTGGCCTGGATGCGGATCGACTGCTCCTTGGCGGTGGCCTTGTCGCGGGCCGAGACGTTGACGATGCCGTTGGCGTCGATGTCGAAGGTGACCTCGACCTGCGGGATGCCGCGCGGGGCGGGCGGAATGCCCACCAGATCGAACTGGCCGAGCAGCTTGTTGTCGCCGGCCATGGGCCGCTCGCCCTGGAAGACCCGGATGGTGACGGCGTTCTGGTTGTCGTCGGCGGTGGAGAAGACCTGGCTCTTTTTGGTCGGGATGGTGGTGTTGCGCTCGATGAGCGGGGTGAAGACGCCGCCCAGGGTCTCGATGCCGAGGGTAAGCGGCGTGACGTCCAGAAGCAGCACGTCTTTCACGTCGCCCTGCAGGACGCCGGCCTGGATGGCCGCGCCCAGGGCCACCACCTCGTCGGGATTGACCCCCGTGTGCGGTTCGCGGCCGAAGAATTCCTTCACCGTCTCGACCACCTTGGGCATGCGGGTCATGCCGCCGACCAGGATCACCTCGTCGATGTCGCTCTTCTTGAGGCCCGCGTCCTTGAGCGCCCGCTCGCAGGGGCCGACGGTCTTGGCGACCAGATCCTCGACCAGGGCCTCAAGCTTGGCGCGCGAGAGCTTGATATTGAGGTGCAAGGGCCCCGACGCGTTCATGGAGATGAACGGCAGGTTGACCTCGTATTGCGCCGTGAAGGAGAGTTCCT